>CAZCIV010000282.1:0-4068 GCA_964498595.1 uncultured Flavobacterium sp. | reverse complement strand
ATCAAAAAATCCGAAACCATCCGCGCTCCGCCAAACGGACCCGTTTCATCCGCGTGCCAAAATTATAACGATCTCTCCCAAATTAAAATTTCAAAAATTTCCCAAATTATCCCAATCCGTGTTCCAAAACCCGTATCCATCTTTCTTCGCTTTAGCGAATCCTTCAACGCAATCAAAAAATCCGAAACCATCCGCGCTCCGCCAAACGGACCCGTTTCATCCGCGTTCCAAAACTACGGCTTCGAGAACCTCAGCCTCCGTTATCCACATTAAAAAATTTCAAAAATTTCCCAAATTATTAATATCGGTGTTCCAAAAACCTCATGAAATGGTCTTAAATGAGATACAGAACACTAATACATTAAACCAAAATACCATAAAGGAATCGTATTTAAATAACCACTTTCTATATCATCCTTAACAATATAGCCATTTCCAACAGTCTTTATTTGTTTTAGACTTTTGTTCTTGCCTCCTATCTCAAAATCCATCGTTCCAATTTTAAAATCAACATTTTTAGAAGCAACAACTTGATGATGAACACGTACTTGATTCATAAAAAATGTCTCTCTTATATTTCCTTTATTAGGATTTTCATTAGCTAATCCATAAACTAAATTCGTATTATCTAAATATACTTTATTTACTTTACCCAATCCTCTAATACCATTCGTTTCATCTCGTAGTTGCGAAACCATTCCAGCTTCTTCCATATACAAAAGATAATCCGCAATATTATTTCTACTTATAGCTAACATTTCGGCAATTTTACTCATGTTAGGTTTAAAAGGAACACTTTCGGCAACAATAGCCATGAGTTGTTTCAACTTTCTTCCTGTAGACACATTCATGTCAGCATATACAGGAATATCGCTCTCCAACGTTTGGTTAATGACCTGAAATAATTTTATATCAAAATCAGGTTCTAGTGCAAAGGGATAATATCCCTTTTTAAGATAATCAGCAAATAAAAGTAAAGGATGTGATAATGAAATCACCCTTGACGGATACGTTACAATTTCTTCCAACGTTAACTTTGGCACTTCTATTTTATGAAAAAGCACTAAATATTCACGAAAGGATAAACCTTGCATAGGGTATAATACCGCTCTCCGACTTAAATCGGCACTTCCTTTTTTAATATCCAATACAGAAGACCCGGTGAATATGACTTGTAACTGAGGATGATAATCATAAATTAACTTCAGTTCGTTTGACCAATCAGGATATTTGTGAATTTCATCAATAATAAAATGAGTTCCACCAAATTTTACAAAATGGGAAGCAAGCTCATAAAGACGATTTTTGGCAAAATAAAAATCATCCGCTGTAACATATAACGTATAGCGAGGATCTAAATGATTTTTAATATGTTGCAAAACTAAAGTAGTTTTCCCAATGCCACGAGGACCTATAATACCAATCAGTCTGTTTTCCCAATTAATTTGGTCATATAAATACCTTGTAAAAGTAGTATCCACTCCATTTAGTAAACGATTGGAATATTCAAATAAAGTTTCCATTGCTTAATAATTTCTACAAAAATAAAAAAAATGCACTACATGAGTGCATTTTTTTTGTTTTTATGCACCATAATAGTGCATTTTAGACTGATAAATGGTTTTTAAACTGTAATTTCTTAAAAACAGGAAACAAATGATAAGACCAACTCCAATAACGCCAATATTTTTTCACGGTTATAAAAGTTCATCATGTATCGTAATTGAGTTACCATAATGCATATTGCGATAACAAATAAACAAAACTAAAACAAAATCGTGATGGAAATTAAAATATAAAGATTCCTCGAAGCAAAACCCCATACCGTTCCTAAAACCGAAATCTCCTTGTGTCATATCGAGCGAAGTCGAGACTGTCATATCAAGCGAAGTCGAGACTGTCATATCGAGCGAAGTCGAAACCTTGTCATATCGAGCGAAGTCGAGATAGTTTTTCATTAGCCTTCGATTCCGCTCAGGGTGACATTAGTGGAATTACAAATTTCTTTGAACCTCTAATCTGTCATATCGAGCTAGCCTGTGCTGAGCTTAGTCGAAGTATCGAGACCGTCATATCAAGCGTAAGCCTGTTCCGAATTATCGGAATCGAAAACTTGTCTTTCTGAACTAGTTTCAGAATCTCCTCCAAAGTAGGAGATCACTTTACATCGTAAAGCCAACATTCAACATTCGTCAATCATCATTCATCATTCCAAACACTAACACCCCTGTATTCCGAAGGGTCGGAACAATCGAGGGGACAATCCTACTATAGAAGTTTTGTTTTTATAGGTTTTCAGTTAAACGTTTTTACACCCCTAAAGTCCCCTCAAGGGGACAATCCTGCTATTGAATTTTATGTTTATACGTTTTCTAGTTGAAGTTCTTTACACCCCTAATCCCGATAGCTATCGGGACCTCAAGGGGACAATTCTTTCTAAGCAATTTTAATGGAATAACAATTTCAAAGATTTCCCAAATTATTAAAATCTGTGTTCCAAAAACAATCATTACAAATCATCTTAAAACTAAGAACAAATAAAAAGTGACACTAGGAATTGTCCCCTCGAGGGGACTTTAGGGGTGTTTGCGATGCTATACAAAAACGTAACCAGTAAAAAAAACCATTTTAAAAAATGCCCCCTCAAAGAGACAATACCTTCTAATAACTTTAAGTTCCTATCTTTTCAATTAAAAAAATCCTCAAAATCTTTTTAATCCGTGGCTAAAACCAACGACCCTTAACAACTTAGCATCTCAGCACCTTTGCAAGCTAAATAAAACAAGTGCAACGCCCACTCATCTCCCAGCCACCTCACACCTCATACCTCACACTTCGTACTTCGTACTTCATCCTCACCTCTTCATCCCAACAACCGTAACAGTATTCCACTTCCTTGCCAACGGTTTCACCTTACGCCTAACCTTATTCGAAAAACCTATAAAAAAAAATGCCAACCACAAATCATGCTCAGGCAAAGACGCAATCTCAAACGACAAATCAATAACAACAGCCTCTCGCGCCACTTGAATAACGTTACTGTAAGAAGTTTCAAAGCTATTAGCGGCACAATTCCAGTTGGCAAAGCCCAACTGAAATTCGACCAAATTCGCATCCACATCAGGCCACTCTAAATCTTGCGTAAGGTGCAATGAGAACGGTTGTAAAACCATAGTATCCCAATCAAACGAAACAGGAACACGACACACCTTGGCCATCGGACGCAAACGATTCCCTTCAAAACCCAATAAAATCTCAGACAAATAGGGTGAAGTAAGACCATTTTCTATCAGTCGAGAACCTATAGGATTTGACACATCCTCTTCCATAATCTCAAACAACAACTGATTCACACGACCCGCAAAGGAAACATCCTTAGCACGATCAAAAAAAGACTTAACCAACATACGAAAATAACGAGACTTACGCGAACACATACCAAATTCAAAACCATGCAACTTAATCCGATTAAAAATAGGATTCTCAGCAAATTGTTTAGAAGTAATACCCGAATCACCTTTCTCTCGAGCCAACTCCTGATCAGAAGCCTTGTAAAACGTAATACCACCTATCGTACCACGTAACTTAACATTAGAAATAACTTTTGCCATAATAAAATTGTTTTTCCTAAAGTTAGCAAAAGCCAAAATACCAAGCAAGTAGCAGTTTAATACCATTTGATGCAATTTGATACATTTTGATATGATTTTGACAAACCTGTCATCAAAAAGGCGCGCGCCGAAGGATTTTTTTACAAAAAAAATTACAACATATCAAACAAAACAAAAATCAAAATAAAGCCAATAAACAACAAAATCATAAAAAAAACAGTAGCTTCGAGAACCTCAGCCACCGTTTAAAAAACTCATTATCATATTTTCATAAGAACTTCTAAAGCCGTTGCCTATTGTCACATTGAGCTTGTCGAAATGCCCTCGATGGTGGCTGAGGCTCTCGAAGTCACCATCAAACTCTCAACGTTGCCTGAGGTGTCACATTGAGCTTGTCGAAATGCTCTCGATGGTGGCTGAGGCTCTCGAAGCCACCATCAACCTTTATCCTTATACG
>CAZCIV010000281.1:0-4113 GCA_964498595.1 uncultured Flavobacterium sp. | reverse complement strand
GTTTTGAGGCTTCGTTTTGTTATGATGAATAATTGGACTATCAATATTTGGAGAATAATTTTTCAAATAAGTAAATCCATTATAATGATAATCTTCTGTATACATAATTAGTTTTTTTGATTGGTGTTATGCTTGCTTATAACATTTTTTAGCTTGGCGAAGTAATAGAAATCGAAGCACAAATGTTAAGTTTTGCACAAAAGTTCAATCGAAGAATTGCCGTTTAATTTAATACTTAACATTTGTATTTCAGATTTTTATTACAGTTATTCCTTATCCATTTTTATAACACCAAATTGTTTTATGTATTCTTTTAATAATGGATCAACAAAGGAATATACACTGCGATCAACTCTTCTTATAATATTTTTATCTATCAAGGTTCCAATATTAGAACTAAATTCATTTTGTTTTGCTTTAATTTCTTTTGAAATATAATCTAGAGGAACATTTACACTATCATATTTTGCCATAGCCTCAAGTATTGCTTGATATTTTCCATATCCTGCAGACGATAATATACTTTGAAGTTTGTTTTTTCTAACATCAGTTACAACTTTAACTTTAGCTTTTTCAAAATCACTTTTGCATAAGTGATTGTCATCTGAAACAGATAAAATTTCACTTCCTATTATGTGAATTGGTTCAGGAAAACCAGAAGCTAACTTATAGGTTAGAAGCGGTATTTCTTCATCATATGAAAATCCTACTTTATTAAAACCATTTACTAAAATTTCTTGAGTTTCATTTTTATTAAACAATGGTAATGGAATATCTCTAAATGTTCTTTCGATTGATGCGTGTTCTGAACCTAATTTTTGAATTGCACCTGTTATACCAGAAGCTGCGAAAATAACATTATTAACATTTTCTCTATTTAATTTTTCTGTAACTAATTTAAAAAATGTTGAAACACCTGATTCAATAGAAACTCTATCTAATTCATCAATAAATATAATAATACCATCTTTTTTCTCTTTTTGAACATTTTCATAAATTGTTTTAAGATTTTTAACGAATTCATTTACAATATCAGTAATTGATTTGGTCTTATCTCCTTCTTTTTCGATTTGTATAAATCCACCTAAATCAATTGAAAATTTTAAAGAAGAAAATATTTTTTTAACTGTACTCTCTAAATCGGTTAATAAACATTTTGCTAAATTTTCTAATGTTTGTCCATCTGTTACATCAGTCCAGCTTGATATAAAATTGAAAGAATCACAACCTAAGTCAATATTGTATCTTATTGCTAATGAATTATCACCTTCAGATAATATTTTAGTTTGTAATAATAATGACGATTTCCCAATACCTCTATCACCAGTAATGATAAAGTGTTTAGGATTTTGATTTTTGGTTTGAAAAACAGCATCAACAATTTCATCAATCTGTTCAATTCTTCCTTCAAACAAATTAGGATCTTTAACAGGTCTGTTGGGGAAAAATGGGTCAATAAATCTCTTTTTCATATGTTTTTATTAATTTTTTTTTTAGTCAAGTAAAATCAGATTTTTACACTTTTGTATAAGAGGTTTTTACTTATTTTAATCCTACTGCAATATAACAAAATTCTCACAAATAATTTGCTGTAGTTTTTCTGCAGTTTATGTTAAAATTTCAAAAAAAAAAAATCCTCAAATACATGAGGACTTTAGGTTTTATAAAAAAAACGATTCTCGCTTTGCTTGAACTGACATTTTTATTATTTAAAATAACTAAACGTTTCGTTATTTTCAATTTTCAATAACGTTTCGTAAATCAATTTAATAACATTTTCTACGTCGTCGCGGTGAACCATTTCAACCGTCGTGTGCATATAACGCAACGGTAACGAAATCAAAGCCGAGGCAACGCCGCCATTGCTATACGCAAAAGCATCGGTATCGGTTCCCGTAACGCGAGAAGTCGCATGGCGTTGGAAAGGTATTTTGTTTTCTACTGCTGTGTCTACAATTATTTCACGTAACACGTTTTGTGTCGCTGGAGCGTAAGCAATAACGGGTCCGCGTCCCATTTTTAAATCACCTTCAATTTTTTTGTCAATCATGGGTGTAGTGGTGTCGTGGCAAACATCGGTAACTATGGCAACGTTCGGTTTAATGCGTTGGGTAATCATTTCGGCACCACGCAAACCAATTTCCTCCTGCACCGAGTTCACAACGTACAATCCAAAAGGCAATTTCTTTTTGTTCTCCTTTAATAAACGCGCTACTTCGGCAATCATAAAACCACCCATGCGGTTATCAATGGCTCTACACACAAATTTATCGTGGTTTAAAATCTCAAAAGTATCAGGATACGTAATCACGCAACCCACATGAACGCCTAAAGCTTCTACTTCGGCTTTAGTAGAGCAACCACAATCAATAAATATGTTTTCTATTTTTGCTGTTTCTTCTGCTTTTCCGCTTCTGCCTCTAGTGTGAATCGCTGGCCAACCAAAAACACCACGCACAATGCCTTTCTTCGTATGAATGTTCACACGCTTCGATGGCGCAATCTGATGATCCGAACCTCCATTTCTAATCACGTAGATTAATCCGTCATCGGTAATGTAATTCACATACCACGAAATTTCATCGGCATGACCTTCAATCACCACTTTATAAGGCGCATCTGGATTAATAACACCCACCGCGCTTCCGTAGGTGTCAGTAATAAAGGTATCCACATACGGTTTTAGGTAGTCCATCCAAATTTTTTGTCCTTCCGCTTCATGTCCCGTTGGCGAGGCATTATTCAAATAATTTTCCAAAAAAGTCATCGACGACTTCTTTAATATCGATTTTGTGCTCATCTTAAAATATAATTTTTTGCTAATTTAAAAATAAGATATTAGAGTTTCACATAATTTCGATAATTTTGGTTTACTTTTTGCAATGAGTTAAAAAGTTAAAATCAATCATCATGTACAAATCATTATTAAGTAGCTTTTTCTTGTTTATCGCTACTTTCTCCTTCGCCCAAACCGAAACCGATACGTTACGAATGACGCAACAGGATTCCTCTATTATATATTCCATCGAATTAAGAGAAATCATTTTTACGCCCGATAACGTTTACACTACCGACGAAGACAAAAAAGCCAAGTTAATATTAAAGAGACGTGTCTTTAAAGTCTATCCGTATGCCAAATTAACGGCGGATAAGCTTACGCAGTTAAACGCCACGATGGCAAAACTGAAAACCAATCGCGAAAAAAAGAAATACTTTAAAATCGTAGAAAAGTATTTAGAGGAAGAATTCGAACCCCGTTTAAAAAAGTTATCACGTAAAGATGGTCAAATCCTAGTAAAATTAATTTACCGCCAAACCGGAAGCACGACTTTCGACCTAATTAAAGAATACAAAAGCGGATGGAAAGCCTTTTGGGCCAATTCCACAGCCTATTTATTCGACATCAACCTAAAAACGCAATACAAACCCTACGACGTAAAAGAAGACTATCATATAGAAGGGATACTAAACGCCGCTTTCAACCAAGGGCAACTTACTAAGCAAGAACCCAAGAAAGCCATCGACTTCGATAAACTCAACGAACATTGGATTAATAAAATCAAACTCCAGCCCAAAGCGGAGCCTAAAGAATAGTTTTTTTAGAAGCACACATTCAGCATTCCATAAAGACTTTTAGTCCCGCTGTCCGTTACAATTTTTTTCTTTTTTGTTGCCTGAGGTTTCTTTTTTGTTGCCTGAGGTTCTCGAAGGCAACAAAAAAGAAAAAAGATTTCCCCTCCCATCGGGGCTAGATAAGACGTTTTGTATTCCAGATAACCATCCCGCTGGCTCGCAGCGCGAGCAACACTTTGCCCTTGAACTTGCCCTTGAATTTGAACTTGTCATTCCGCCGAAGTAGGAATCTCCTGCGCAGCAGGCTTTTGCTTAACACAGTTAAGCCTACAACCTAAAACTTGAAACCTGAAACCATACATATATATAGTATAAAACAAAATAAACGAATCCTTCTTAGAAAGCATTCCCCCTTCGAAGGGGGTTAGGGGGATGTTGTATCTAATTTATCTACACTTTACCCCTTCCATGAACTTTACCCACACTATATATAAGTAAAAAACGCTTCCAAGACTTATATGTTTAACAAACCAATGTCCA
>CAZCIV010000280.1:0-4116 GCA_964498595.1 uncultured Flavobacterium sp. | reverse complement strand
CAATAACAGAATGCACAATCTGTTTTTTGGAGGTATGAGTCAGTACTACTATTCAAATGGAACTTTATTACAAGATGATACGGTTCCCTTTGTGAAAACTATTAGTAGAACAACACGTTTTGCAGATGGAAGTTTACTTGAATATCAATTGCCGGTAGAAATGCCTAATTTAAAAGGAGCTGGTGCCGAATTTATTCCGAATGAGAATTTACCGCATTATGCAAATGAAGTAATTCAGTTGTCCAATATTACAGACAATGAATTTGTCATCGGACATTTATTTGGAGGAATTCAAAGTTCGTATCCTTCAGCTTTTACGGATAATCAAACTAATCTAACGAGTGCTGACCCAACGGTTTATGAAGTTAAATTAGTTAAAAATCCGTTATTAAGCACACCTCAAATTGATGGTAAAAATCCGTTTTCGTTTATAGTTTCTCCAAATCCAACATCAAATGACACTGTAAGAGTTGAGTTTGATATGCCGTATGCAGCTAAATTAAACTACATGTTGACAAGTTTAGACGGTAAGATTGTCGAAGAAGGAGAAATAGAAGATACTACGGTTGGAAAAAATGCTATGAACTTTGAGTTGTCTTCTACTAATAGTAAAATAGTAATTATTACCTTTATTTTTGATGATAAATTTTATGTGTCTCAAAAAGTAATAAAAAAGTAATACTGTTAAAATAATAAAAAAATAAGAGTACTATTTCTAAAATTATATATATTTGTAATAGTACAACACAAACAAAAAAATAAATAATAATTTTAAAAAATACAAAAATGAAAAAATTAGTTTCTATTATGGCAGTGGCTGCTTTTATGTTATCAATGAATGTTAATGCACAAGAGCCAAAGAAAAAAGCAAAAAAAGAAACAGCTAAAACCGAAAAATCTTGTTCGTCTGAAGAAAAAAAATCTTGTGGTTCTGAAGGGAAATCAGGGGGATGTTGTTCATCTAAAAAAGCTGCTGAGAAAAAAGCGGAATAATTTTATTCAAAATAAATTTAGAACGCCCCGATATTTTCGGGGCGTTTTTTTTATATTATTTTTATAAAGTGTTTATTGTTTATATTTCATGTCAACATCCGCTGTTAATGTTTTTAGAAAAGCTATCATTTCGTCAACTTCTTGATTTGATAATTCTTTATTGTTTTGAAGTTTACTCATAATTTTAATAGCTTCTGCTAAACTTTTTACTGAACCATCGTGAAAATAAGGTCCTGTTTTTTCGATATTTCTTAAACTAGGCGCTTTGAAAACATATTTATCCGCTTCATTTTTAGTAATTTCGTACAAACCGTTGTCAATATTTTTACTTTTAGTGTGTTCCCAGTAATTTCCATACAATCCAAATTTTTGCATCATTTGACCACCGATTGCTACTCCACTATGGCATGCTACGCAACCATTATTTATAAAAGAAGCTAAACCTGCTTTTTCTTTTTCAGTAAGTACTTTATCATCACCATTTAACCATTTATCAAATCTACTTTCAGGAATTAATCTTCTTTCAAAAGCTCCTATGGCATTTGTTAGGTTTTTGTAGCTAATGGGTTCTTGTTTATTTGGAAAAACTTTTTTAAACCACATTTGATATTCAGGTATGCTTCTTAAACGATCTTCTAAAAATTTTTCTGATGGGATGTTATGTTCTACAGGATTTAAAATAGGCATTCCTGCTTGTTCTTCCACATCTTTGGCTCTACCATCCCAAAATTGATTGGCATGTAATGAGGCGTATATTACTGTTGGTGAATTTCTATTACCAAATTTATGTTCGTCACCCGGAGAAGTTGGTAAATTGTCTACACCATACGTATTTAAATTGTGGCAAGAATTACAACTGATGTTACCTTCTTTAGATAATCTCTTATCGAAATACAACATTTTACCTAAAATTACTTTGTCACTCATTGAATTTGATAAATCAATGGAAGTAATATTTACAGGATTATTTAATTCTTGATAATTTTCAGGTAAATCTTCATAAGGAAGTGACGTAATTGATTGGAATAAATTACTTGCTTCTTCCATTAAAGGAGTTATTGATTTAGCTTCTGTATTTTCAGATTGATTACAACCATATAAAACACTTAGTGTAACTGCTGTTATAATTTTTTTCATGGTACTCAATTTATTTTCAAATTTCATTGTAAATTGAAATTATCACAATGATTTTTATCATTTTACAAAAAATGAGAGGCACAATGTGCCTCTTATTTTACTTTTTCAATACTGTATTCAATACTAAATCTTTATCTAATTTTTTAGTACAGAAGAACCAGTCTTTACAATCTAAGTTTTCGACATCATCCATTCTTTCTTTAGCAACACCACAAGAACCTGCTGTAGGAACAATCACGTCATCACCTGGTCTCCAATCTGCTGGACAAGCTACCTCAAAAGCATCAGCAGTTTGTAAAGCAATTAAAGCTCTGTAAATTTCGTCGAAGTTTCTACCAATGCTTAATGGATAATATAAAATAGTTCTGATAATTCCTTTAGGGTCAACAAAGAATACTGCTCTTACTGCTTTTGTATTGCTTTCGCCTTCCATGATCATTCCATATTTTTTTGAAACTTCCATGGTGATATCTTCAATCAATGGGAATTTTACTTCAACATCTTTCATTCCTTTATATTCAATCTTTTCTTTGATGGTTCTTAACCATGCAATGTGGCTGTATAAACCATCTACTGATAATCCTAACAATTCACAATTTGCTTCTTGAAATTGTTTCTCCATACTAGCGAATGTCATAAACTCTGATGTACACACTGGTGTAAAATCGGCTGGATGACTAAAAAATATTACCCATTTTCCTTCATAATCTTTTGGGAAGTTGATAGTTCCTTGAGTTGTAATTGCTGTAAATTCTGGTGCTTGTTCGCCAATTCTTGGCATAAATACTTGATTTTCCATTTTTTCTATTTTAAAATGTGATTACTAATTTTTGATGGAACAAATTTCAGTTGAAAAAAAAGTGTAAAAAGTAACATAGGTTTCTTTGAATAATAAAATATTATTGTATATTATTGTTGTGATAGTTTTTATCTATTTTTTTATTTGTTTTATTGATGTGTAACAATCGTTACAACCTGTTTATATAAGTTCAGTTACATTTGTTCAAAATCACAACTCATGAAACATTATTTCATACTATTTTCATTTTTAGGACTTGTAAGTTGTCAAAATGATAAAAAAGAATTTCAACCAATAATAGAAGAGAATAACACTTATGAATTAACACAAGAACACGAGGGAAAAAAACTAATGGAAACCCATTGTTATTTGTGTCATAGTCCAAATGCTGGAGAAAATGAAGGAAGAATTGCACCTCCAATGGTTGCAATAAAAGCTCGATACATAGATAAAGAAGGGTATAATAAAGATGAGTTTATTGCTGCCATGACTTCTTTTGTAAAAAATCCAACAGAAGATAAAGCCTTGATGTATGGTGCTGTTAAAAAACATGGTTTAATGCCAAGACAAGTATTTCCTGAAGGAAGTGTTGAAAAAATAGCTGAATTTATGTTTGATTATCAAATCGAAGCACCTTCTTGGTTTAAGGAACATTGGGAAGGTCATGGCAATGAAAATTGGACTCAATCTGGAAAACCTTATAAAGTGGCTGAGAAAGAAAAAACCTATGCCGATATAGGGTTAGAATATGCGCTTGGAACAAAAAAAGTGTTGGGGAAAAATTTGATGGAATCGATTCAGAAAAAAGGAACTTTAGAAGCTTTAGTTTTTTGTAATCATCGTGCTATTCCATTAACCGATAGTATGTCGACCAAGTTTAATGCTTCGATAAAGCGTGTTTCTGATAAAAATAGAAATCCAAACAATAAAGCGAATAAAGAAGAATTGCAATACATTGCCCAATTTAAAAAAGATTTGGCTGAAGAAAAAGAAATTCAACCTATTGCAATTGAAAAAGGAAATCAAGTCCAATTTTATTATCCTATTCAAACCAATACTATGTGTTTACAATGTCATGGGACACAAATTAAACCTGAAGTACAAAAACAAATCCTGAAATTATATCCAAACGATTTAGCGGTTGGTTATGGCGAAAATGAAGTACGTGGTATTTGGAGTATTACTTT
>CAZCIV010000279.1:0-4125 GCA_964498595.1 uncultured Flavobacterium sp. | reverse complement strand
GCCGATTAAATGGGAACACCTGTTGTAATAATTTAATGGATAGATAATATTATTTAAGATAAATCTAAATAAATTTTTTATTATCATTTCAACTTTTTAGATTTGCATCGTTATTTTAATTAAATCTAAATAAGATGTATAAAAACATTTTTAAATCAATAGTAATACTGCTTTCCTTACAAGCAGCAGCACAACAAAATCCAAATGATGTTAGCGAAAATTATTTTACAGAAAACGATACTGTAAAAAAATTAAAAGAAGTGGTCATCGAAGCCAAAAACAACCCTTCAAAATCTTCGGTAAACCGAGCGGGAATCAAAGAAAAAGACTTACCTCAAGCCATTCAAGTTATTGGATCAGAAATTATCCAACAACAGCAATCCATTCGTTTGAGTGATGTGGTTAAAAATGCCAACGGTGTTTATGTAGGTTCGGCTCGTGGCGGTGCTCAAGAATCATTTTGGTCAAGAGGTTATGACATGTCGGCAAACAACATGTTTAAAAATGGTTTCCGTTTTAATAGTGGTTCTATTCCAGAAGTGGCTTCATTAGAAAAAGTAGAAATTTTAAAAGGGAGCGCTGCTTTATTATATGGAAATGTAGCGCCTGGAGGAATTATGAACATGGTAACCAAAACACCAAACTTTAAAACTGGTGGCGAAATCAGCATGCAAGCTGGAAGTTACAATTTCTACAAACCTTCGGCTGATGTTTATGGCGTACTTAGTAAATCTATTGCGTATCGTTTTAATGGCTCGTACGAGAATTCAGAGAGTTTTAGAGATTATGTAACTAAGAATCGCTACTACGTTAACCCTTCCCTACTTTTCAAAGTAAGTGACAAAACAGAAATAACATTACAAGCCGATTATTTAAGCGACGATTGGACGCCTGATTTTGGAACTGGTTCTATCGGAAAAGAAATTGCCGATATACCAAGAAACGCTTATTTAGGTGCCAAATGGTCGAATGGAAACACAAAACAAACAACTGCTTCGGTTTTAGTGAATCATGAATTCAATAAAAATTGGAAACTGAACTTTAATTCTTCTTTCCAAGATTACGACAGAGAATCTATTGGAACAGAACGTATTCAACCAGCAGCAAATGGTGATTGGAATCGTCCGTATGGAAGAAACAAAGCCGTGGAACAAATTTTGGCTAACCAAATAAGTTTACAAGGCAACTTTAAAACAGGAAAAATCAAACACCAATTGTTCACAGGAATCGATACAGAAATTTCAAATGCCGACACTTATACCTTCCGATTTTTCGATCCAATTACTGGCGCAACCGTTACAACCTATGACTCAGTAAATATATTTGACCCTAACTTATATAATGCTTCTTTAGACGGACCTATTTTACCTTCAGAAGTTACCAGAATCGTAAAAACTCAAACCAACCGATTTGGAATCTATGCGCAAGATTTGATTTCGTTTGGAGACAAATTTAAAGCATTATTAGGCATGCGTTACTCGTACCAAGAAGCGAAACCTGAAACTCATAATATTACAGCCAATACCATTACAGAGGAAACCATTAGAAACGACAGAGCTTTTTCTCCTAAAGTAGGATTGATTTACCAACCTACTAAATATACTACTATATTTTCGAGTTACTCTAATTCTTTTACTCCAAATACAGGTGTAGACATTTACAACAACGCTATTGAACCTTCTATTATTGACCAAATTGAAGCGGGAATTAAAAATGAATTTTGGAAAGGAAAATTAACTACAAACGTTACTTTATACCAAATTGTAAACAGCAATTTAGCACAAACTGCCGAATTTGACGCAAATGGAAACCTCAACACAAACACCAATGTAAAAGCGTTAACCGGAGAAACTACAAGTAAAGGAATTGAATTTGATATTACGTATTTCCCTATTGACGATTTTAAAGTATTGGCGGGTTATAGCTACAACGACATGCGCTACACAAAAACCACTGGTGCTACTGGAAGTTTTATCGAAGGTGATCGTTTGGTAAGAACACCTCAACATACAGCTAACTTAAGCTTCTTTTATACGGTACAAACTGGAGTGCTTAAAAATGTATCTGTTGGAGCTATTGGAAACTACATTGGTGACAGACTTGGAGGTTGGAACAATCAAGTAAATCCCGCTTATCCAAACGGAATTTGGGATAGAGAAATTCCAGTTAATGGCTACACAACAATTGATGTATCGTTAGGTTACAATTGGAAACAATTTTCATTACTTTGCAAATTATCTAATATTACCAACGAGTTGAATTATACTTTACACGAAAATTACAGTGTAAACCCTATTGCTCCAAGACAAATTTTAACTTCGTTACGATACAAATTTTAAGAATTCAATTAAAACAAAACATGAAACAAAAATTAGTTAGAGACATTCACCGCGATTTTGGTTACTTCTACGTAGGATTGATTATTTCGTTTGCTTTTTCGGGAATTTTAATGAACCACAGAGAGCATTGGCATCCTGAAAAATACACCATCGAAACCAAAAACATCAAAGTACAATTGCCAGAAGAAAGCCAAATTACAGAGGAATTTGCTGAAAACTTAGGAAAACAATTGGGCATCGATGATAAAATGCGTCGCCATAACGTAAAGAAAGGCACGTTTAAAATTTCGTTTGAAAAGCACGATGTAGAAATCGATATGAAAACAGGTAAAGGTGAAATTGTTGCTTTCAACAAAACACCGATTATCAGTCAAACGATGAAATTACACAAAAACACATCTAACTGGTGGATTTACTACTCTGATATTTTTGGAATCTCCTTAATATTAATTGCCATCACGGGAACTTTAATGGTAACCCACGGCAAAAACACCTTTAAAAATAGAGGTTGGAAACTAGCCGTAGCCGGAATTATTTTCCCCATCCTAGTTTTAATTATTTTGAGTTAATAAACGAAAAGGTTCACGAAAGTGGGCCTTTTTTGTTTTATAAATTGTAAATATTTTATTATATTTGATTTTGTAAAAAATAAGCGAAATAAAACATTACCAATATGGTATGATACTAGTTCAAAAGTTTCGCATATAAACAAGTTAGCAACAATTTTATGAGACAACCTTTATGTATATTAATTGCAATTTTGTTATTGAGTAGTTCTTGTTCTCAAAAAAATGTTCCTTTTGGACTTAGAAAAACTATTAACAAAATGGCAGAAAATTTAAATGATACTGTCAAATATGATTTTAAAATAGCACCTGAAAGAATTGCTAGTACTAAACATCATTTTGGTCTTGGCTTAGGTTTAAGAAATGAAAATGGACTTTGGAGCGGTAGTTTATTAAAAAGTTATTTTAAAATAAACGGAATAAAACATCCTGATGATATGAGTGGAATATTGTTAACTACCCTACATCGAAAGTTAAACGATAAACCCATTAACTTTAAAGAACAAAAAAAATATTATAAAGAATATTGGAAAGTAGCAAAGATTAGTAGAGACTCTTTAAAACTTTATTGGAAAAAAAATTACAACAAAATAAATCAAGATAGTATAGATAACGTTTATAACTCAAAATTTTCAACAGGTCGTCTTGTTTTAGGAAGTATTAGTGCTTGGAAAAAAAGAGAAAACGGAGCATCAGGAATTGACTTAAAAATGATTGCCCAAATTATTGAACGTAATGAAAGAATGTTAAAACTTAAAATTATTGAATTAGGACAATCAAAAGATGGTTATGAACTTATTGAAAAAATTGGAGATACCATAGAAAGTAGCACATACGACGTTTATCTTATTCCAGAAAAATAAAAACTGTTGCTAACAGCGGTTCCTATGTAAAGCAACATAAAGTTATTAACAACTTTGAGTAAGGGTTATATTTCGTTTTTTCTCGAGCTACTATTTCGCAATACGGCCCCCCGCTAGCGCGAGCGTCACGTTCGTGCACACAAAGCAAAGTATAAAAATAGTCACGAGCAAGATACTCGCGCCAACACAAAAAAATCCCGATTCACATCGGGATTCTCTCTTTATTCTATCTTCTATTTTCTTATTTCTTAACTGGAATATTCTCTAAAATTTCCAAAACAAATTTCCAATATTTTTGAGCAGAAGAAATACTCGCTCTTTCATCTGGGCTGTGTGCGCCGTGAATGGTTGGTCCAA
>CAZCIV010000278.1:0-4130 GCA_964498595.1 uncultured Flavobacterium sp. | reverse complement strand
TTTCTTTCCATAAAAATACCCCCAAATAGTGTCTAACTTTTTGGGGGCAGTGCAATTTGAGGACTTTTTTTATTTGTAAGTATACTTATTTTTTCACAATTAGGAACTCACTTCTTCTATTTTGAGCGTGCTCTTCTTCAGTACAATTTTCGCATTTAACTTTTGGCTCTGTTTCACCAAAACCTTTACCAGAAATTCTGTTTTTAGCAATTCCTTTACTAATTAAGTATTGAACAGTTGCTTTAGCTCTTCTATCAGATAAATTTAAATTATATCTATCACTACCTCTACTATCGGTGTGTGATTTAGCAAAAATTACCATATTAGGATATTCGTTCATAACCATAACTAATTTATCTAGTTCTAAAGCACCTTCAGCCGTTATATTACTCTTATTGTATTCAAAGAAAATAGGCTGTAAAATTACTTCTTTCTCTGTAATAATTGGCATTATTGGATTAAGTAAGGCATCTATTATGATTTGTTGATTTTCCCCTTTTGCTACTTCAAAAACACCGCTTTCGTAACCTGATTTAGACACTTGAGCACTGTAAGAAGTATAACATAAAACTCCCGTTGAAGCCTCTCCATTTAAAGCAGTAGTTTGGCTTGAAATGGTTTTTTGTTTTTCATCTAATAACATAACTGATGCTGCATCTAGAGATTTACCAGTTTTTGCATCTTTAACACGAACAATCACCTCTACATTACAAACAGGATCTGCTTTGTAAATATTGTCAATTCCATCTCTATTACTTGAAAAGAAACCAACCTTTTTAGATACATTATATGAGAAAGAAAAATCATCTTTATTAGTATTTACAGGCGCACCTAAATTCACAACATCTGTTCCTTTGTTTAAATCTATCTTGAAAACATCTAAACCTCCAAAACCTTGTTTGCCGTTTGATGAAAAGAATAAAACATTATCATCTGTTATGAAAGGAAAACTTTCATTAGCTTCAGTATTTACTTTAGGACCTAAATTTTGAGGAGTACCATACTCATCTCCATTTATACTAACTTTCCAAATATCTTCACCACCAAAACCTCCTGGCATATTAGATGAAAAATATAGTGTTTTACCATCTTTAGTTATACTTGGATTTCTAACATCGTAGTCCTTACTATTAAACGGAAGCGGCTTTGCATTAACCCATTTGTCTCCTTCTTTAGTTGCTTTATACAAATAGATTCTACCGTATTTAGCATTTTTTGCCTTATCTTTTGTAAATTCTTTTTCATTAAAACTTTCACTTCCATAGTACATTGTAGAACCATCACTTGTAATAGTAGCTGGACCATCGTGCCATTTTGTGTTGATATTTTGAACCGCTACTGCATCACTTATAGTTCCGTTTTCATTATAAGTAGCTCTGTAGATATCTAAATAAGGCTCATCATTAAAGTTACTACTTTTTTTAGATGTGTTTCTTGCACTTGCAAAATAGAAATTATTATCATTGGTTAAAACGGCACCAAAATCAGTTTTATCACTACTAATGTCAGATTTTTCAACATCGTAAAGCTTAACTTGATTTTTTAATGCTGGTAAATAATTTGGATTACTCAAAAATATTTTTGCTCTTTGATCATTAGGTGCTAATTGAGCAAATTGCTTCATTTGTTTGTCTGATTCAACAAAATTTCCTTCAGCCTTAAGCATTTGGGCATATCTATAATATGTTTCAGCGTCTTGCTTTTCTTCAACAACTTTAGCATACCATTTTACAGCTTCTTTAGTATTAAATACATTGTAGTAACTTTCTGCTAGTTGTTTATAAACATAACTATCAGCTTTTTTACCCTCAGCTAGTTTTAAATATTCTTTTGCTGCATCAACATATTCAAATCTATTGAATAGTTTGTCAGCTGTTTTTGTATATTGATTTTGTGCACTAATAATTCCACTAGCCATCACAAAACTTAATGTTACATATAAATTTCTCATTGTACTCATGTTAAATTAGGTTAGAAGAATCTTGGTGAACTTGATACTTTCTTCGGGAAATTTAAATCAAATAATAAGATAATCTCGTGAGAAGAAGGTGTAGATACATTTAAGCTTGATACGATATGATCATATGCGTAACCAATTCTTAAATTTGGATTAATGGTATAATTTAACATTGCACCAAAGCTATCATCAAGTCTGTAAGTTGCGCCCACTTCAAATTTCTCATTAAACAAAAAGTTTGTTGATAAATCAAGTGATGTAGGTGCATTAAATGCAGATTTCATCATAAAGAATGGTTTGAATTTAACATTGTCATTAATATCAAACACATATCCTCCTGTTAAGAAATAGTGAGAAGTTTCAGATCCAAATTCTACCTCATTTCCTGAACGTCTAATATCTAAATGTTTAGACTTTAACATGTTTGGCACTGAAAAACCAATATAATATTTATTGGTATAATAGAATAAACCTGTTCCTAAATTAAAATAAATATTGTTAGTGTCTTCACTAAAAGCAGGATCATCTTGCTGCGGAAGTGTTGAGTTAATATCACTAAACAACCCTACCTGATGAAAAGTTAATCCTGTCTTTAAACCAAAAGCTAATTTGTGTTCTCCTCCTAAATTTATAGTGTAAGAGAAATCTGCATAAACGTTATTTTCTTCAACTGGACCAATCTTATCGGAAATAAAACTCAATCCTAAACCAACATTTTTCCCTACTGCAGAATGACCAAAAAAAGTTGCTGTTGTAGGAGCATCTTCAATTTCTACCCATTGTTTTCTGTAAAGCAAACCCATAGATAAATTTTCCTTACTTCCAGCATAAGCAGGATTCATTATACTCATATTGTACATATATTGAGTGTAATGTGGATCTTGTTGTGCAAGGGTATCAGCAGAAAAAGCTAACACACCTAATATTACAAAAAATAGTTTCTTCATTATTATTAAAATTATTTAAGTAAGCTAATGCCTCAATTAAAAAGACATTAGCTTATCTTTTATTAGTATTGTCTATTAATATAAATCCATCCTGTTTTGGTTGGCGAATCATTAAACTCGATCACGAAATAATACGTTGCATCAGGAAGATCATCTCCTTTGTCTGATTGACCAAACCACTCATTTGAATAATTAGATTTTGAGTATACTTTTCTACCATGGCGGTTGAAAATTTCTAAATTAGAAACGTTAAAGTTACTCAGGTCTAAATTATCATTTTTACCATCACCATTAGGAGAAATTCCTTTAGGGATTTCACAGTTTTCTACATTAATAATATCTGTAACAGGTGTTGATAACACACAGTTTCCGTTTACATCTAATAGTTCGATTGTGATAGAGCTGTTTGGATTTGTTATATCTACATTAGCTACACCTTGAGCATCCAAAGTCACTGTTTGAACCGCACCTCCATTTAGTGAGTATCCAATAGTATCGTTTGGACCTCCATTAATTTGAAAACTACCATTACCTCCAACACAAATTAGTGGGTTGATAACCGCTAACGTTGGAATTTCATCTACTACTTGAGTAGCAATAATGTTCAATGGTCTATCACAACCTAATTCATCATAAGAATATGAAACACCATCTAATAAGGTATTACCATTATTTCTGTTAATAGTAATTGTATTAGAGTTAGTTCCTTTAATAAAAGTAACATGTTGAATTTGATTCAAAGTACCAGTATTGAATAACAATGTCGATGGACCGTCAACAATTGTAACAGAAGAAGCATTATTGTTTTTCGCAATACTTATCGTAATTGGCGTTCCAGTAGGAACATCATTAGCTAATGTTAACGTTGTTGTTGGATTCGCAGCATTAATTAATAATGAGTTGGCAGTAGACGCAGTAGTTCCTGCGGCTAAAATAGCTCCAACAGCATTATTAGGATTAGAACCTCCAACTGCAGCAATTGCATTTCCGGTAGTTGGAATAGCTGGTGCAGTAATATAAGTTGCATTAATTGTACTTGTATTAACTAATCCTACCAAAGTTACCTGTGCAGTACCATTTGCATCTAATAAAACGGTTTGGTTTGCACCACCATCAATATTGAATGTTACCGTTGTATCAGGAGTTCCTGTAAAAGTAAAGATTCCATTATCACCTTGACAAATTGCAGGAGCAGCTTGTATACTATTTAATTCAACACCTGGATT
>CAZCIV010000277.1:0-4141 GCA_964498595.1 uncultured Flavobacterium sp. | reverse complement strand
CTAAAGAATATTTAGAGTCTAGAAGACGAAATTTCGATTTTGAAGAACCCTATAAATTATACTATTTTGAGGAAAAATTAAGATTATATCTATATCAACTTACCCCTTTATACAGAAAAATCATTACAAATATTGTTACTCAAGATAGAAGAACTATGCACGTATTGTTTATGAAGTACTTGATGGATAATGATAAAGATGAGATTTTTTTGACAGAGGAGGAGATAATAGAAGAATATGAGTTCTTTTTAGACCTAATGAGGAATTATCTCAGTGAGGGGATAGTAAGTGAATATATCTTCATGTTTTTTGCCATTAAATTTGAAAAAATTTTTCACATTAGTTTAGAAAAAAATGATAGTATATCACTAAAAGAATATGAAAATACAATCAGAGCAATTGGAAATTTTGATATGAAATTGTAATTGAGAAGACTCGGTTAACGTCCGAGTCTTCTTTTATTCCCTTGTGTTTTTTGATTTACTTTATTAACTTCTTCTAATTTATTAAGATAATCTCTTTTTAAAGGGTGATTAGCTACAAAATCAATAAATTTTTTACTTGTTTCATCATCTAATACATTTCTCTTGAAGTCTCTTAAAATCAAGCCTTGAATTACTAGAAAATCTTTGTTGGCAGTAATTATTTGATTAGTTAAAAGTCTTTCTAAATCTTCTTGCTCTTTTTGGATTTTGTATTCAATTGCAGATAAATGCTTTTTATCTGATTTTATTCCCCGTTCCATTTTTAATGATTGAGCAAAAAAGTCCTGGATACTTGATAAATCTTCTTTATTCCATTTTATTGATTTTCCTGTATTTCTGTCGATATTTTCGACTACTATATGCGCATGTAAATTTGGATGCCATATTTTGGTTTGTTTGTCATAATGACCTTCATCTCTATGAATGTGAAGTTCTTTAACTCTAACCTTGAATTTTGAGCCAAATTCTCTTGCAGTTTGAACCAGATCTTCATTTGAATGTTTTTCGGTAAATAAGAAAACTCCCTCGATTAAGAATTTTGCTTTTGCTTGAGCTGTTCTACCAGTTTTTTCTTTGATAATTTTTTTAAGCTCATCAATAACTTCTGGATGTGGTTTCATGTCTCCATATGATTTATTCAAGGGAGTCAAATCTTTTCTAACATAATCGAAATCCCTTTTTCTTAAATTATGGGTTTGACTAGTATTTTTTACATTTTCAAAATGAATTGAGCTTTTAGCCATATGTTCTAATTTTAGCGTCGCAGACCCCCTCGGGAGAGCTCACGAACTAGGTTGATTTCTTCCTAAGAAAATAACATAAAATCAACCTAGTTCTAGTGAGCTATAACATCCCCGAATGGTTTACTCGTCAGACGTGTTAATTAACCAATCATTTAAATCTTTATATTTTAAATACAAGTATCTTTTATCAATCGCATTTTTATAAACTGATAAAATTTCACTTGTGTATTTTTCACCAGGTTTGTCATTATCTAGGTAGAGTTCAATTGCATTATAATTATTCAAAATGGTTTCGCATTTATTAATTAAGGCAACTGAGTTTAGAATCAAATAGTCGTAATTTTTTCTTTCAAGTTGATAAATTGAATTGCGATAGGAGAGGTAATCCATAAATCCTTCGAATACACAGATTGTATCTGAGTGATTCTCAATTAAAGTGATATCTTTTTTGCCAATACATATTTTAGCATATTTAGACCGAATTTCAAATCCCTGGCTTTTGTTTTTAAAACCTATAGCGAAGTACTTTTTTTCTTTAAGCTGATAATGAATTTCTACAAGATTAGGTTCGTTGTCTATTAAATGAATTTTTCTTTTTTCTAAATAATCTTTTAATGCATAATGCTGTACTCCAATCGTTTTAATGATTTCAATTTCATTAGTGATTTCATTATTGAAGCTTTTAGAAAGTTCTTGCTTTTGAAAAGAAAAAATAACTCCATCTGTTAGATTATCTAGATATTTCAATGTTTCGGAAATACTTAAATTATTATTCAGCTGCAAAAAATCTATTATATTTCCTCCTTTTTGGATTCCGTGATCATACCACCGATTAATTTTTGTATTTACTTTAAAAGAAGGAGTTTTTTCGTCTCGAAATGGACTAATGAACCAGACATCAAAACCATTAGTTTTTGATGGTTTAAAATTCATTTTTTTCAGAACTTCTTCTATTGGAATTTGATTTGCTTTTTCGATATTCATTGTAAAGTGTAAATTTTGATTTTTTTTGATGCAGTGATGCAGAAAAGCTTTAATTGTTTGTAATTCAGTATTTTACTCTGCATCACTCTTGCATCACTGCATCAAACTTGTTTTATTTTCTGCATCAGTCTTGCATCAAAAAGGGTGTTTTTTGAGTTTGATGCAAAGTTTGATGCAAGCTAACTTGTTGTTATTTAATTGTTTAACCTATTTCTGCATCACTGCATCAAAAATTTTTAAGAAAAAAGGTTTTTTTATGGTGTAAAAACGGCCTCTTCGGTCAATTTTCACAAATTCTCCGTGACTCAAAAATTCAATTCCTTGATATGATTTTGTGTTATTTTCAGGCTCTAAATTCCACTTTTTAAGAATCTTTCTTATTTCATTGGCAGATTCAATATAAAGCTTAGGATTTATCCTTTTTAGCATTATTAAAATTTCTCCTGGTGATACATAAAGTTCTGTTTCTTCAGTTTTTTCGAAACACTCATTAAATAGTTCAATTAATGCAAGTTCAACCTTGTTATTACTCATTAACTTCATTAATGAATCAGTCATAATTTGTTCACGAGTGAACCACATCCGAGTTTTTTGTTTGCTTTTATACTCTCGAGCTAAAAGGTATTTTAAAAAATAAGGTATCTCCTGTCTAAGTTTTTCTAAAAAATGTACGTCTTCCGATTGAAGTGGCTTTACTTTTCTAATCCAGAAACGAATTTCTTCATCATCAATTTGGATAAAGTTATCCTCGTTATTAGAACAAAGAATAAATTTTGCAAAGAACTCGATTTCTTGTCGATCTTTTCCTTTGGCTTCTACTTTGTCTTTGTCTGTGGTGGAGAGATATTTTAAACGTTCGGTTATTTCTTTTCGGTCAAAGAACACTTCGTCAATTGCGACTATTACCATACTAGCCCAATCACTGTTAAATTGAGAGTTAAAAGCATCACCTTTAATATAAGTCATGTTTAAGCCGAAAATGGATTTCATCCATTTGATAAAACTACTTTTTCCGGTTCCTCTTTCTTTACTAATTAAACAGAGTATAGGTAGAATTTGAGTCGGACGTTCATATAAAATCTTTATATAATCTAATCCATACTCAAAATGCTCACCAAATATATGTTTGACAAACTTTAATGAGTTTGGAATATTATTTTCTATTTGTTGTAACGATAAGCTTTCTTTAATAGGTTTAATGTCTAATTCATTGTAGGTATTATAAAAATTATCAATAATTAAATTGTAATCTAGATGGTTGGGAATACAGCAGAATCCATCGAGTTTTAATATCTTTTCTACAAATGTTTTTCCATGATCACTGATGATGGTTTCTCTGTTCCATCTTACCATGACCTTAACTTTATCACCTGATATTAAAGGTTTTTCAATGATTTTGAAGTAGGAGGTTCCTACTCGGATATAAGGAATATCTAAGTTCATAGTTTAATTCAGTTTTATCCTTATATTTGCGGTATAAGGAACTATTAGTTAATGATAAATTTATGCGCTCAATTTTGCGGAAGTTGAGCGCATTATTTTTTGGAAGTTAAAGTGTAGTCAACTGCTTTCTGTTGAATTTGTGAAATTGATGAAGATTTATTTTGTAGAAGAAAGTTGTCAATTTCGTTTTTTTGAAAAAACAAAGTTTTTCCATTTGGTTTAGAATACGGTAGTATATTCTTGTGTACTAATTTGTAAATATAACTACGAGAGAATCCAGTGTAATTAATTAGATCTTCTACAGTTAAAATTTGTTTTACACTACTTACTAGTAATGTTTCAAGCTTATTAAGCTTTTCAATGATAATTGTTTCATTTGAGTTCATATTTTTTCATTTTTTAAGATTATGAAAACAAATGTCAGGATTAGAAAGAAGACAAAAAATATCGTAAAAATGTAATTAAACTATAATTACTCTATTACTT
>CAZCIV010000276.1:0-4149 GCA_964498595.1 uncultured Flavobacterium sp. | reverse complement strand
GTAAATTGCCGCAACGGACGTGTAGCCGCGAAACGTTACCCGCAAGTTCACCAAGATTGCGTAAAAAAGAATAAAATGGACAAAATACAAAACAAAAAAATTCCGATAACAATTTTCCTCTTTGCGATTTTTAGCATTTTAATTGTTAACGTTTTGGAGGAAACGATTTATATTCCAAATATTACAACTGTTCAATACGTTCAAGATGGCACTGTGTATGAAACTCCAACAAATATTATTTCGAAAAAATTAATAAAAGGAAAAACCGTTGGCAAATATGAATATCCGGATACGATTGAATACACTTATTCATATGTTTACGAAGACGTCGGCGTAAGTTTTTTTGGAATTGATTTCAAATCAAAAAATCTTCAAGTTCTATTTATTTTATGCATTGCCTTATCTGTATATTTATTTCTGTTTAAAACAGATTCTGAAATCAATAATGACCTAAATAGATATAAATTAAAAGTATTACAAAAGACAGAAACGATTAGATCTAATAAAATATCCAAGGCAACAGTTATTGCTTTATCATTTTTGGCATTTATTGTCCTTATTGTTGTTTTGCTAGTAGTTTACTATTATAATCTCCTAGAAAAAGAGCAATTACATGTTCCACTAAACTATTTTGAATCATTTGTTTTAGGATTTGGAGCGACTTTTTTTAAAGTTTTATTAGTAATTATTGGTTTTTCTGTATTGAAGTCAATTTTCAGTAAAAAATAACAACCTGCGGGTAACCGCCGCTAGCCAAAATTGCTGGTTTTTAGTGAGTTGAAAGTTCTATTTTCACGAAGAAAGTTTTATCTTGGCAGAGAGAACTCAGTCCGCTTGAACCGCAACTTCGGCTAGCGGCCTAACGTTGGCGGCAATGTTAACGCCTAACAACATCATTCCATACATGAGAGACTATAATGGATATGTCATTTACTTTAATAACGAAGAGAAAATATCTCCGTACGGTGTTATTTCCGAAAATCATGAATGCAAAGCTTCATCCAATTACTACCCAAATAATATAAAGAATTATTTAATCCAGATTGAAGATCGAAGATTTTTAAATCATTCGGGTATTGACTATAAAGCAATCCTTAGAGCATTATTAGAAAATATTAAAGCTGGCAAAATTATTCAGGGCGGCAGTACAATTACTCAACAATTAGCACGAAATACACTTAAAGACAATAAAAAGACTTTTACGAGAAAAATACGCGAAACACTAAAGGCAATAGAACTTGAAAATAACTTTAGTAAAGAAGAAATCTTGAATTTATATTTTGAGAATGTTTATTTTGGTAAGAATCTTATAGGATTTAGGTCAGCTGGACTTTATTATTTTGGAAAGGAAGTAAAATCACTTTCACACGCTGAATGGATTTTTTTACTAACTATATTACGTGGGCCTAATTTCTATTTGAAAAATCCGGTCAAGAGTCAAATGCGATTTAATTTTCTGAGTCGAGAATTAATGAACCAGAAATTAATTTCACAAAATCAACACTTAAAAAATTTAAAATCAAACTTTACCTTAAAAGAAAATAAACTAAGTATCATTAGAAATGCTGCTGTACCTTTTATAACAAAACGAATTGATGAAAAAGGAAAAAAGTTAATTTCAACAATTGATATTGAAACTCAAAATTTCATAAATAAATATATTGCAAATTCTAAATATCCAGTTTCCATCGTTGCTTTCAAAAATGACAAAGTTGCTGGATTTGGCAGCAGCTACGGAAGCGATTATCCATTTATTTCTAAGACAAATGTTGGATCAACTCTAAAGCCACTACTTTATTGCCATCTCAGAGAAATCGGAATAACACATAATGAAAAATTTTCTGCATTTAATAATTGCCTCGATTGGCAGGTACGTGAAGTGGAATATCATAAGGCAATTTTCAATTTACAAGAAGCTTTATTTCATTCAAATAATAATACATTTATAAATGCAGTTTGTAAAGTTGGTATTGACAAAACATTGGATTTTTTGTCACAGACATTTCAACAAGAAGTTTCAAATTTCTTTCCATCAAGTATTCTCGGTGCAACCAAAAAAGGAATATCTATATATGAATTAGGGCTTGCATATTCAACTTTTTTTAAAAAGCATGAAATTACTCCAATCAAACGTGAATGTTTGGAAATACTGAATAAAATCTTTCGTAAAAAACTAAAGCTTAAGGTTGAAAATGCTTTTTTAAAAACCGGTACAACGAACGATAATAAAGAACGTTTTGCGATACTTGGAAATCCTGAAACGACATTTGTAATCTTACGAAATGAAAATGCCTCAACAGATTATTCTAAAGAAGGTAGTTTTTTCAAAGAAATTCGACGTAACTTTTCATCATGGTTTACTTCCAAAACTAATTATAAATGGATATAATTTCAATCATCGAAAAAGCAAATCCAGATTTGGTGATTTTTTGCGCCACAACTTTAATTGCTTTGGTATCTTGGCTTTTAAAAAGTTTAGTAGAAAATCCAATTACTGAATCGAAGGTAACTTTTCAGAAATATATTGATAAACGAATTGAAATATTGACAGAAATAAAAACCAGATTAAATTTCATCGCATATTTTCCAAATGAAGATGATAGTAAAGAATTTAAAAATCAGATTCAAGAAATCTTACTTAAAGATGGGCGAACAGGATATCTAAATAGGGAAACGTATACTTCTGTTTTAAAAATTTCTATTGATCCTAAAACTAATGAAGAGTTGTTACTTGATACCATTAAGAAAATTGATGAGGATCTTTATTTACAAATCTCAAAAATTCAAGATGAAATTAAATTTTATCGGAGATTTTCAAATTACAATCCATTACGGCGATTTATTGGACTAATTTTACTTTCAATTCAATATGCGATTTCTCTAATTCTTGTAATTGGTGTTATATCATTAGCAACTTACTGTTTAGTTAATACAACAATCTTTGGAAATGTAATTATTATTATTGTTTGCGTAATTCTTATATTTCTACTTAATAAATGGTTTACAAGACAATAACAACACTGCCGCCAACATTTACTACTCGCAATAGCTGGATCTTCATGGTTGAAAGTCCGAATTTCCAATCGCAAAACCGTGAATTTTTCCGAAAAAACAAGTTAGAAAAATTCATCGGTTTTGCTTAGCTTTATCACGGCAGAGACTACTCTGCTTCTATTTCCGCTACTACGAGTAGTAAAGGAACGTTAGCAAAACCCTTAGAAAAACATGAGTGAGATTCAAGACGTTAATCAAATAATCAAAGTGCTAAAACTAATTGACCGTCGTGATTATGAGATTCCCAGAGAAATAAAAATAAAAAATCAAAAAGATGCTTTTGGGTTTGAATTCAATACTTATGAAAATAACTTCGTTACCAAGTTTAACGAGATTTATGCTCATTTAGAGTTTAACGGAAAAATACCTAGACGTCTCGATTTACAACGACAACTACAAATCCCAAAGGTTTACATTTGGTCTGAGCACAAAGATTCCAAAGTAACATTGCACTATAACGAACTTAAAAAACGTTACGGTGACAGTATTGAAAATCACGCAGAATTTGAAACAATACCTGATTTCTTTATTCATAAAGATCAAAATGATAGAAATCCAAAAAATCAAAAATTAATCATTGAATTTAAGACGGAATTCAACTTGCCGGAAAACCGCTTCATGTGGGATTTTTTCAAACTAAATCTTTATTTAGAAAAATATAATTTTCAAACTGCATGCTTCGTAGGAATTAATAATTCTAGACAAAGGATAGGTGATTATCTATTCGAATACTTGGAAAAAGGATATTATCAAGCGTCAGACATGAATAGGCTACATATTATATTGAAAGAAAGCTACGATTCCGATATTTATCATACTTCCTTTCAAAATTTTGCGCGAGATACGGGTCATCGCTAAAGGGTTCTGCTAACACTTACTACTCTCAATAGCTGCGTTTTAGGTAATTGAAAGATACAAAATCCAATCGCAAAACCATGAATTTTTCCAGGAAAATAAGTTAGAAAAATTCATTGGTTTTGCTTAGCTTTATCACGGCAGAGAGTACTCTGCTACAATTTCCGCTACTGCGAGTAGTAAGGGAACGTTACCGGATAACGCAAAAAATCGACGTGAAAAAATGTGTCAGTTTAATTT
>CAZCIV010000275.1:0-4149 GCA_964498595.1 uncultured Flavobacterium sp. | reverse complement strand
ATTTGGAAAACGTTAGAAACAACTAAGATGAAACAGTACCTAGGAATAATTGCATCAATCATCTATGCATTAGTCATACGACTTCTTGCCGAGTGCAATGTGATTGAAATAAATTCAATTGCATACCTAATTGTTGCGCCAGCTGTATTAGGTTTCATTCCATTTTTCTTCAGAAATGATAAATTTTACAGCAATATCTGGAAAGCTATTTTCTTCCCTTTAATTTCTGTTCTTTTTTTCTTATTTATCGCCATCCTCACTCGTATTGAAGATATAATATGCCTTATTATTATCGGCTGGCCTTATATTTTAATTTCAGTGATACTAAGTGTTGGGCTGTACTCAGCATTAAAAAAGAAAGACAATGGGATATCAAAGAACATGATGTCCATTGTTTTTTTACCTATCCTTTTAGGGGCAATCGAAAAAGAACTCCCTAAACACTCGACTCAACATTTAATATCTAATAAGATTATTATAAACACTAATGCCGAAATGGTCTACAACAATTTGTTGGAAGTGCCCGATATGACCGAATCAATCAACATCGGACTTAGTAATTATTTTGGCGTTCCTCGTCCTATTTATTCAACATATGATAAAGAATTAAATATTCGAAAAGGATATTCTGAAAACGGCATTATTCTTCACGAGTCTGTCGAGTATTCCAAAATTAATTCGGAATTGGTGTTTAAAATTGATGTAGACAAATCAGAATTGAAGAATAGCCCAACACTACAACATGTACTCACGACTGGCGGAATAAATTTTAAGAATATTAAGTACAAATTGATTAAGCTTGATGAAAATAGAACAGAATTAAAGCTCAGTACAGAATTTGAAATTAACTCTAATCTCAACTTTTACGGTAAATATTGGAGCGAATTAATTATAAATGATTTTGAAAGAAATATCCTAAATTCATTGAAGAAAAATCTTGAAATGGATGTTTCTAACACGCAGTAAGCAATAAACCACAACCACCAAACAACAATCCCATGGCAGCTATCCTATTTTTATTAATTCCCTTATCAAGCATTGGACTACTGTTCTTAAGAGATTCCAAGAGGGAACGGAAGATTGTCATGAACGTGCTACTCATTTTAAACGCCATTATTTTTCTGAGCCCGATGTTAATGGCTTATTCCAATACGCCAACAGGAGAAAGCATGTGGAATGAAAATACAGGTGGTGGAGCAGCTTTATGGCTTTATTTAATCATTTTACCATTTAGCGCAATTGCACAGATTGTGCTACTTATTCTAAAAATTATTTTTGCTCAGAATTCAAAATGAAAACAACTTGAGGTGATCGCGAAATCCGATGAGTAGATTGAAACACTACATATCTTCGCCTATCCACCTATCTTGGTTCTATAAGGGAAAGATTGAAGTGATTGAACACAAGTTAGCAATAACAGTTTAATCGGATTCTTTGTGTTCATGATTTTAAGGCGTGGACTTTTCCTAAGTCTTTTTACATAGATTTTCCGTAAATTTATTTAATGGCAAAAAACAAGAAAATACAAGTTGAAGGCAAAGAAATTTCAATTCTTTTTGAAAATGATTCAGCGTATATTTCATTAACTGATATGCTGAAAGCAAAAGACGGTGATTTTTTTATTTCCGATTGGTTGCGCAACAGAAATACGGTTGAGTATCTTGGAATTTGGGAATCCGTTTATAACCCAGATTTTAATTATGGCGAATTCGCCACAATTAGAAGTCAAGCTGGTCTGAACAGCTATAAATTAAGCGTTAAAGAATGGACTGAAAAGACGAATGCAATTGGATTAAAAGCAACGGCAGGAAGATATGGCGGAACATTTGCACATGCAGACATTGCATTTGAATTCGGAATGTGGATTAGTCCTCAATTCAAAATCTATTTGATTAAAGAATTCCAGCGACTAAAAGATGATGAAAACAACCGATTAAAATTAGAATGGAATTTACAGCGAACTTTAGCAAAAGTAAATTACCAAATTCATACGGATGCAATTAAAGAAAATCTAATTCCGAAAGAACTAACCAATCAACAGGTTAGTTATGTGTATGCCAACGAAGCTGATTTGTTAAATGTTGCGCTTTTTGGGATTACAGCAAAAGAATGGCGAGAAGACAACTCCGAGAATAGAGGAAACATCAGAGACTATGCGACATTGGAACAATTGGTTGTTTTGAGTAATTTGGAAAGTATTAACGCATTACTTATTACTCAAGGTTTAACCCAGAATGAGCGTTTGATTCAACTCAACAAAATTGCCATATCACAAATGAAATCATTATTAGAAAGCAATGCACTAAAGAAACTAAAATAAGCCATCCTAAAACAACATGCCAAGGTCAACACGAATCGTACCTCTCGAGAAATCGTCGCGCTTGTTATCTTTATGGGGATGAATTGATGGGGGAAGAAGTTAATTAGGCTAAAACTCATCAGTGATAGAACACCTAACATGAATGAAATGAAAACAATCGTTATCACAGCAATGGCTCTGATCTCATTCACTAACTATGCGCAGATTGCATCAGTAGCTATCACGTCATTTGTGAATGAAACAAACAATCTTTCAGACAATATAGAATTGGATTCTACATGGGTTCATCTAACGAACGAAAATCATTCCATGGACACCAGTTTTTGGATGCATGCGGGACCGAAAAACCGTCTCCCACTTCATCCGGGAACGTATCAGATAACATGCACAGCAGCGGGCAGAACCATTGAACTTGAAAACGTCATTATCAAAGGTGATTTGATCACTTTTATTGATTTACTCATAGAACCAGAAAAAAAATTAAAATTCAGTGAGAAGCGAAAAAGACGCAAACGATATTATAACTTTATGTATTAAGTAATATCCCCTAAATGGTAAATCTGTACTTTATAAAAACAATCCCTTTTCTCCTTTTGACCGCCTTGCTGCTTGCTTGCCAAGAAAAAGAGGCGGTAGACCAACAAACGGAATTGAAGTTGTATTACCTCACTTGTTGGAATCGAGGCAACTCTCCAGATACACTTGACTACAACAAAATCTGCAAGGTTGACCCGAGAGACAGCATGTTAGCACGTAAACACTTTTTTTACAGGAATCAACAACATGTTGTAGAAATGTATACCAGCGATTATCACGCTCCTATTGATGGCGGCAGCTTATATTACGCATTGGACAGCTTGGGTGTGTTTTACGGTAAATCGACAACATGGCCAGGTTTTTCCAAGCTTTCATCGAACAATGACAGCATAAACGACCTGATTAGCACAGCCTTGGGTTTTGTTTTATCGGAATCATCGTTGCATTGTTATCATTGCCGTGAAGAGTTCATGCACAATGAGCCGGAAATTCAAAGGAAAGAGCCGGAAAGTAATGTCAATTAAACATTTATGCTAAACTACCGCGAAGAACTGAACGAACTCTATTTCCATGACAGCAACATCACGCGTCTTAGCTTGGAGGAAGCCGATCTTTTTGATCGGAAATTGACCGTCTTTATCGATTATTACAATTGGGAAGGCAATCCGGAAGGATTGGAAACCTGGGAAACCAAAACACTGAAGCTTACAATCGATCATTGTGTACATCTGCAAATCAATGCCCCCAATCTCATGGAGGACACTTTTCAGATCATGGATCATGAATTTGATGTGCTAAAAGATGCCTTCATCGCAAAAGCATTGGAAGAGCAAAACAAGTCGTTCTTCGTAAACCTAAAAGCAAGGTCGCTCACGAATTTTTTGTCGCTGAAGCTTCACACCAACAATTTCGCTGATTCCCTCTTTAACGAGGACGCTGGATTCATTTGGTTCGCGGGCTTCAATGTTTCGCATGAATGGCTAGACAGCAGGCAGACAAGGCCAAAACACGTTGAGGTAGAATAAGCGTTTTCAACCCATTAGCAGACCCCACATTCCGATCCATGAGTATTTTTATAATTAAGTATAAAAAAACAAACTGAAACGTGATTAAACTAATTGAACTTTTGAACTTTTTGAACTACCTTTTCAATTCTGAATTCATAATTCTACATTCTTAATTTACAACGATGAAACTCCTCCTTGGCATCTTCCTTCTCCCCGCATTGCTTTGGGCCCAACCCAAAAGCGTAGTGACGATGGCCGCAGAGCTGGATGCCCTGGCAGACGACG
>CAZCIV010000274.1:559-4158 GCA_964498595.1 uncultured Flavobacterium sp. | reverse complement strand
GGGTTTGAGCGGAATTGTATTTTTGTTTATAATGATTATAAATTACCACTAAAAGCGATATTATACCTCCCAAAAGGTGTGCAATATGAACCAAAACAGCAATATACAAGAACGAAGTAGTTACATTACTTTCACTTCCTGTAAAGAAATAGCCGTTTTCAATAACTTGCCCAAATCCTTTAAATTGTAATACTATAAATGCAATTCCAAGCGCTAAAGTAATCAATAAAAAGGCAGTAGCACCATTTCTATTGTCTTTTTTTGTCGCTTGTAAAGCTAAATAAAATGTAAAACTACTCACCAACATAGCTACCGTACTGATAACGAATGCAGAAGGCAATACGAAATCTTTTAACCAATCCGGTCTTGACTTACTTACTACATACGCACTTGTTAGTCCAGCAAAAATCATACAGATGCTAATCATCCCAAACCAAAGTAGCATTTTGTAGGTTCTGCCTTTGCGAGCTTGTTCTTCTTCCAAAGTCATTCTATTTTCCATAACTATCTTAAAAATTTATCTATAACGTATACTATTTGCAACAAGGAAATATACGAAACACTTACTATCATTAGTTTTCTTGCCGCTTGGGCATCCATTTTTTTGTGTAATTGAACCGCATAAAACAACATCCACAATCCTAACAATACTACAATTACAGCCGCAACTTTAGACAAAAATAAGTTACCTGTAAATCCAAAAGCTGGAATTACAGAAGCTAAAATCATCCAAATTGTATATAAAATGGTTTGAAGTGCTGTTTTCTTATCGCGTTCTCCCGTTGGCAACATAAAGAAACCTGCTTTTTTGTAATCATCATACAAAAACCATCCGATGGCCCAAAAATGCGGAAATTGCCAAAAAAATTGAATAATAAATAAAGTCCCTGCTTCAATTCCAAAATAACCTGTTGCTGCAACCCAGCCTAACATAAACGGAATAGCTCCAGGAAAAGCTCCAACAAATACCGAAAGTGGCGTTACTGTTTTTAAAGGAGTGTATAAACTCACATACATGAAAATCGAAATAGCGCCAAACATAGCGGTTTTAGGATTTACATTGTATAAAATAATCAACCCTAGAACAGTTAAAACGCAACCTAAAATAAATGCCTTTTGTTTAGAGATACTTCCAGATGGTAATGGACGATTTTTAGTTCGATCCATTTTAGCGTCTAATTCAATTTCTATGATTTGATTGAAAACATTAGAAGCCCCAACCATACAATAACCACCAACGATTAGCAACACCAAAACCAACCATTGAAAAGGTTGACTCTCATTAAATCCTAACAAATATCCCGCAATAGTGGAAACCACCACACTAATGGATAAGCGCGCCTTTGTAATTTCTACAAAGTCTTTATAAAGCGATTTTTTAATTTGAGGTTGTGTATTTGTTTCCACTTTTGTGTTTTTCGCTGTGAAATTGGGCGCAAAGATACAAATAAGATTATTGATTTCCTTTTAACAAACTACAGAAATTAGTTAAATCTACTAATAATCAAAATACCAGTTAAATAAATCACTTCTTAGTCCAATTGAAAACCATGTAGTATTAGATTGAACTGTTGAAGCTGTTACCGCTGTTGGATCAAAATTTCTAAACATTACATTTCCAAAAACCTTTAAATTATGTGCTGGATTCACTAAATACCCTACTTGTAAATCGGCAATCAAAATAGAAGTCTTATTTCCTTGAGCAATGGAAACTCCAGTATCATAAGGACGATTTTCGTCATAGTCTAAATAGATATTTCCTCCGTAATTAAAGTTATCAGTTCCATTGTTGAAATCAAATCCGCGTTGGCCATAAATAAATTTAGCATCTGCAAAATATCTTCCTTTGTAATAACGTGCAATAGCAATAAATTCTCTAAAATTAGCTCCCCACATGTGTCCCATACTTTGATTATTGTGACCATAATTGGTAATAGGATTACTATGCGAATACACATAAGGACGCACTTGGTTGTACTCCACTTGAAGTAATAAATTTTTCACTTTGAAAGCGTCGTAATATTTTACTCCAATTTGGTAAGCAAATTTATTTCTCCAACTTTGATTACTTTCTCTTACATCGCCAATGGCAAATTCGTCAATTAAAAATTGACCGTAGAAATTGATGCTGTTGTTCCATTTATACTTAGAAGCCAAACCTAACAAAGCATTTCCAGTTTTAGAAGATGAACCAAATTCAACCGCTCTGTAAAAAATCAATGGGTTTACGAAATTGAAGTCGAAACCTCTTTCGTTAGTATTCGTCCAAACCACATTTTCAAAGAAACCTAAATTCCATTTTTTGGTTACATTCCAACTCAAATAATGACTTGCCATGTATTTTGTTCCATATGTTCCGTCTATGGTTGCAGCATCACGAACATCTTTCAACCACATGTACGTATTGGTATATTTGATTTTCCAAAACGTCGTATTGATTTTAAAAAATGGGTACGGACTTGCGCCATCGCTTTGCAACAAAGAACGATAACCATCACCTAAGAAATTTCTTCCATAACCTAATTGAAGGTCGATAAACTGATTTGGTTTGTATTTGATATTTGCTTCTGCTAATGGAAAATCGTAAGCATCTTCTTTAAAACGTTTCGCAATACCAATTCCCGGAATAATGGCAGGATTTCCTCCAGATGGCCGAATACTTTCTGCATAGGCGTTGTAATAATCCGCAAAACGACCTTGACTTTCAAAAATGGAAGTTGAAAACGTAAGTTGTTTTCCTAAACCTCCATTAACTACAACTCCTCTTGTGTTGACAAAAGTATTGGAAGCTTCACTTTCTGTATCTTTTCCAACTCTAAAATCAAAAATTGGATTTAAAGTAAACCAATATTCTTCACCTTGAATCGCTACTAAATTTTCATTCCACAATTTTCTTCCCCACCATGATTCTTTTTGCTTTAAAAAAGCCTTATTCACGGTTTCAAAATCATAATATTTAGCTACTTCATCATACGAGTAAGGCTTTGAAGCCGTATGATTATTCGCACCCACTTGATTCATCAAAGCTTCAAAAACACCATAATTTTGATGTGAAAACGGCAGAACTCCAGAACTCTTGAATTGTGGATTTTCAAAAGGTTTATACACAATATCATCGTATTCTGATAATTCTTTTTTATTATCAATTAGTGTTGTATTGGTTTTAGCATATTTAGTTGCTTCATTTTCTTCTTTTGAATTTGGAGCCACCAAAGGAATATTGATCTTAATTGAGAATTTAGCATAAGTTGGTCTTCCAGAAAAAGTAGCAGGAGTTACTTTTGGCAAGGATTCAAAAACACGATTTGATTCTTTCTTCAAAGATTCATGAGCCGCATCGGTGTATAAAACCTTAAAAGTTCCAGCAGTATCTACTTCAAAAACGGCAATCACTGTTCCTTTGTAATTTTGTTCTTGAAGTTCTTGTGGCACTTTGAAATTATTGTAAAAATAATTCTGCAAGGTGTTATAAAAACAAGATTCTTGTTGGTTGCCAATTGCATTTACACAATCAGGGAATTTTGGAAATTGCTCGCTTGAGGAATTTTGAGCAAAAGTCGTAAATCCGAAAACCAACAACAGTAAACTATATATTTTTC
>CAZCIV010000274.1:0-549 GCA_964498595.1 uncultured Flavobacterium sp. | reverse complement strand
ACGAATTTTGTCCAAAAATGACACCACTAAAAACCAACAATACTAAACCGAAAAACTTTTTCATGAGGAACTTTTTTAATAATCGCTATTTGAAATTTCACCATTTGCAATGGCTTTTGCGGCAGAAGTACCAATTCGTTTTACACCCAATTGAATCATTTCAACAGCTTCTTCATAGGTTCGAACACCACCAGCAGCTTTGACTGGTAACGGACAAGAATTTTCTAGCATTAATTTGATTGTTGGAACGGTCGCTCCGTTTGGTACTCCTTCTGGAGTTTTATAAAAACCAGTTGAAGATTTTACAAAAACCTTCTCATAATCGTTTTCATCGAAGTTTGCAATCACAACGTTTTTTATCAATGCAGATAATTGTACGATTTGATGATTGTCTAAAGCTGCCACTTCAATAATCCATTTTACGATTTTATGATGCGACAAGCCTAACTTTGTTCCTTCCAGAACTTGCTCTTTTATAATCTCAATTTCGCCTTTTTTAAAAGCCTCATAATCTACTACGAAATCTAAATCATCAACACCGTTTTCTAT
>CAZCIV010000273.1:0-4162 GCA_964498595.1 uncultured Flavobacterium sp. | reverse complement strand
TTTGTGAGGTATTAAATCCAACGAATTGTGATACAGCAAATGCAGTAGTAACAGTAGTACCACCAGTAATCAACGCTGTTAATGATGATTATTCAGGAACTTTATTTAATGGAGTTGTTGGTGGAATTGCGGGTGATATTACTATAAATGATACATTAAATGGAACATCTGTTTTAGATAGTGAAATAACTATAAGCTTATTAGATAATGATGGTATAACTGGATTATCAATTGATGCTAATGGTAATGTTTTCATTCCTGCAGGAACTGCAGCGGGTAGTTACTCAATTCAATATCAAATTTGTGAGATATTAAATCCAACGAATTGTGATGTGGCAACAGTTGCAATTGTTATCGGTAGTTGTTTAGACTTTCCAATTAATGATTGTGATGGAGATGGTGTAACTAATGGACAGGAAGCTCTAGACGGAACTAATCCATCTAATCCTTGTGATTTAGTAGCCGCAAATCAAGATACAACTCCAACTTTAACTTGGTTACAGGGAGATTGCGATGGTGATGGTGTAACTAATGGACAAGAGGTTATTGATGGAACAAATCCTACAGATTCATGTGATTATCAAATTAATCATGTACTGTTATCACAAGGTGGTCTTTGGTTAGATGCAGATTGTGATGGTGACGGAGTGACTAATGGTCAAGAAGTCATTGACGGAACAGATCCTCTAAATCCATGTGAATCTGTTGAGGAAAATATAACTTTGCCACAATCTCAAGAGTTCTTAGATGGTGATTGTGATGGTGATGGTTTAACAAATGGTGAGGAAATTGGAAACAATCCAAATAGTCCAAATGATGCAAATGGAAATGGTATTCCAGATTATTTAGAAGTTAATAATCATTCAGTATCTGAGGATGAGTTAGAAATTTTTAATTTAGTAACACCTAATGGAGATGGTGATAATGATGTTTTTGTTATTCGAAACATTGAATTGTATCCAAATAATTCTGTTGAAATTTATAACAGATGGGGAGTATTAGTATATGAAACTAAGGGATACGGTCAAAATCAAAAGTACTTTAGAGGTATTTCTGAAGGAAGAGTAACCATCAATCAAGCATCTGAATTACCTGTTGGTACTTATTTTTACATAGTGAAATATGTGAATAATCAAGGAAAACATAAAGAGCGTTCAGGATATTTATATATTAATAGATAATTGAAAAGAGGGAGGGATTTATTTGACTTCCCTCTTTAAAAAAATAAAATAATACATCATGAAAAAAATATTTATTCTTGTAATCATAATGTGGTTGCCCTCATTTGGACAACAAGATTCGCAGTTTACACAATACATGTATAATACTATTAATATAAATCCGGCATACGCAGGAAGTAGAGATGTTTTAAGTGTATTTGGTTTACATCGAAATCAATGGGTAGGATTGGATGGAGCTCCAGTTACGAACACATTTGCAATTCATTCCCCATTAAGAAATGAAAATTTAGGTTTAGGTCTATCGTTTATAAATGATCGTATAGGGCCTTCTGATGAGAATTCTATATCAATTGATTTTTCTTATTCCATACCAGTTTCGTTAAACTATAAATTGGCATTTGGTATAAAAGCTACTGGTAATTTTTTAAATGTAGATTTTACTAAACTTAACATTTATAATCCTGGTGATGCTTTAGCACAATATAATATAGATAATAAGTTTTCTCCAAATGTAGGAGCAGGTTTATATTATTACTCAGATAATACTTATTTTGGTTTATCGGTACCTAATTTTTTAGAGACAAAACATTTTGATAAAGGACAAGGAACATTTTCTCAAAATTCTGTAGCAGCAGAGCGTATGCATTATTATTTCATAATGGGTAGGGTTTTTGAAATTTCTCCTGATGTAAAATTTAAGCCAGCCTTTCTTTCAAAAATTATTAAAGGTTCACCTTTACAAATGGATTTATCGGCTAATTTTTTATTTTATGAACGTTTCACTCTTGGTGCTGCTTACAGATGGGATGCTGCTGGAAGTATGTTAGCAGGTTTCCAAGTCTCAGACAATTGGTTTATTGGTTATGCTTATGATATGGAAACAACAAAATTAGCTAACTATAATTCAGGTTCGCACGAATTCTTTCTTCGATATGAATTTAATAAAAAATCAGATCGAGTTGTAAACCCTAGATTCTTCTAAAATTAGATATTATGAAATTAATTATAAGTATATTAAGTATAGGTTGCTTTTTTTCTGTTTCTGCACAAGAAGTAAAAGAAAAAATAGCAGAGAAAAAATATGAAGGATACTCCTATATTGATGCTATAGCCATTTATGAAAAAGTAGCAGAAAAAGGTCATGTTTCAGTTGAACTATTTCAGAAATTAGGAGATTCCTATTATTTCAATGGCATGTTAGATAAATCAAAAGTTTGGTATGACAAGTTGTTTCAAATGGAAAACCAAACCTTTGACCCCGAGTATTATTTTCGTTATTCTCAATCGTTAAAAGCAGTAAAAGCTTATAAAGAAGCCGATAAGATGATGGAAAAGTTTTATGCTTTAACGAATGATTATCGTGGAGAGTTATATGTAAAAAATAAATTGTATTTAGTTGATATAAACAATAGTTTAGATAAATTTACAATTACTGATGCTGGTATCAACTCTGAATTTTCAGATTATGGAGGATATTTTAAAGATACGAAAATGTATTTTGTATCAAATCGTATTCCTCAAAAGAATAATAAAAAAATTGATAAGTGGACCAATCAAAACTTTTTGAATATTTATCGAGCAGAGTTTAGTGATTCAGCAAAAGCGGTTTACATTGATGAGATTGTGGATGAGTTTAATACGAAATATCATGAATCTAGTCCTGTTTTTACAAAAGATGGTAAAACCATGTATTTTACCCGTAGCAATTACAACAATGGAAAAGTTGTTATGGATAAAGATAAAGTAATTAAACTTAAACTTTTTAAAGCATCTTTAGAGAATGGTAAATGGGGTAAAATCACAGAGCTTCCTTTTAATAATAATGAGTACAATTTTGCACACCCTGCTTTAAGCCCTGATGAAAAAACATTGTATTTTGCTTCTGATATGCCAGGAGGTTATGGGAATTCTGATTTGTATAAAGTTACTATCAACGATGATGGTAGTTATGGAAAACCTGAAAATTTAGGAGATAAAATTAATACTAAAGCTAGAGAAACTTTTCCGTTTATTGCCTCTGATGCTACTTTATATTTTTCTTCTGATGGACTTATTGGTATGGGAGGTTTGGATATTTTTAAATCAGTACCAGATGAAAATGGAAACTACTCTAGTTTTCATAATATAGGAGCTCCAATTAATAGTGAGCGTGATGATTTTGGATTTGTAGAGAGTCCATTTAAAAATATTTTCTTTGTTTCTTCAAATAGAGATGGGGGAAAAGGGTATGACGATATTTATAAAGTAAAAGTAAATCCAGAGCCTAAAAAAGGGATTATTATTAATAAGGTTATAGATGAAATATCTAAAGAACCTATAGCTGATTCAAAAATTACTCTTTTAGATGCAAATCAAAATAAGATTGCTGAAACGGTAACAGATGCTCAAGGTAATTTTAGCTTTAATGATGTTCGTACAGATAGAGAATTTTATATTCTTGTAGCAAATGATAGCTATTTAGCTAAAGAATTTAGAGTTAAAGGAATTGAACAAAACAATCAAGTATTTGAAGTTGCTCCGAAGGTTATTAAAACTAAGCCAGGTGACGATTTGGTTAAATTATTAAACATTACTATTTATTTTGATTTAGATAAGTATTTTATAAGACCTGATGCAGAAGTAGAGTTGGCAAAAATTATTGAAATCTTGAAAATGTATCCTAACTTAAAAATCGATATTCGTTCGCATACAGATAGTAGACAAAGTGAAGCTTATAATTTAAGATTGTCAACTTTTAGAGCAAATTCAACACGTGATTATTTAATTAAGAAAGGAATTGCCAAAGAGCGTTTAACATGTAAAGGATATGGTGAATCTCAATTATTAAATAATTGTACAGATGAAGTGCCTTGTACTAGAGAACAACATCAACAAAACAGACGTAGTGAATTTATTATAATTCAATAAATATTGATTAAAATTTTTAAAAAGGGACTTAGAAATAAGTCCCTTTTTTTTATAGGATAATTGATTGTTATACT
>CAZCIV010000272.1:0-4171 GCA_964498595.1 uncultured Flavobacterium sp. | reverse complement strand
ATTTAACTAAGAATAATTCAAAAAACATTTCTACATTTGCACTCGCAAAACAGGGAGGTAGTTTACCTTGTTTTGCAAGTAAATTTTCATAATTTATAGTTTTTTGGTTGGTTAATAGCATAAAAACTCAGTCATATTTTTGACTGGGTTTTTTTGTTTTATTATTTTTGGAACAGAAATTGCATTTTCATTTCTAAAACAAAACACCATGAAAAAAATTGTTCTACTTCTAATTCTTTTTGTTACCACAAATTCATTTGTAGAGCAGGAAAATGCATATACCACGGGAGAGTGGATTAAACTCCGAATTCATTATGGCTTAGTAAATGCGGGTTATGCTTCTTTGGAAATTAAAGAAGCGGTAAGAAACAATAAAAAAGTACATCATGTTGTAGGAAAGGGTTGGACTGTAGGTATGACTAAATTCTTCTTCAAAGTTGATGATAACTACGAAAGTTATTTTGACAAACAAACTGGAAAAACTTATCAATTTGTTAGAAAAATTGATGAAGGCGGCTATACTAAAAATCAAGAAGGATTTTTTAATCAAGAGAAAAACACGGTTTTAGTCAAAGATTATAAACACAAAACCGAGAAAACATTTTCAGTTCCAGAAGATGTTCAAGATATTGTGTCTTCGTTCTATTATTTGAGAAATCATCCAAAAATTGACAAGTTAAAAGTAGGAGAGTCGATTGCAATTGACATGTTTTTTGACGATGAAACCACAAAGTTTAAGTTAAAATTTATTGGTAGAGAAGATATAAAAACTAAATTTGGAAAAGTTTCATGTATGGTTTTCAGACCTTATGTGCAAGCTGGAAGAGTTTTTAAAGAGGAAGAAAGTTTAACCGTCTGGATTTCAGACGATGACAATAAAATCCCTATCCGTTTAAAGGCGAGTTTGGCTGTTGGTTCTTTAAAGGCCGACTTAGAAGCTTTTAAAGGGTTAAAACATTCATTTAAAGTTAAAGTAGAAAAATAATGGAAATTACTCCCAAAATTCAACAACAATTAGATCAACTTCATGATAAATTTGAAGCCATTAATCAAAATACTTCTACCCATTTAGAAGGATTGCTTTGGGCTAAACCCATTACGTATTGGGATTATATTCAAACCGATGCGCTTTTGAGTCTTCAAACACAACGCACCACTTTGCCAGACGAAATGGTTTTTGTTATGTATCATCAAGTAAATGAATTGTTGTTCAAAATGATTCTTTGGGAAATGAACCAATTGTGTCATAATGAAAAACCGTCAACTGCTTATTTTACAGAGAAATTAGGAAGAATTAGTCGTTATTTCGATATGTTAACCACTTCTTTCGATATCATGAAAGATGGAATGGAGCCAGAACAATATCTAAAATTCAGAAACACTTTAACTCCAGCGAGTGGATTTCAATCGGCACAATATCGTTTAATTGAATTCAGTTCTACGGATTTAATTAATTTAATTGATAACCGTTTTAGAGCTACCATCGATAGAAATACACCATATGAACACGCTTTTGAACATTTGTATTGGCAAGCTGCAGGTAAAGATTATCATACAGGTGAAAAATCGTATTTAATTCTAGAATTCGAAAGAAAATATAAAAAAATGTTCTTAGATTGGATGGAAGAATACAACACGATTAACTTGTGGAGAAAATTCAAACAATTACCAGAAACTGACCAAAAAAATCCTGAATTAGTTGCCGCTATGCGTCATTACGACAAAACAGTAAACATAACATGGGTAATGGGTCACTTTAATGCAGCAAAAAAATACATCGAAAGTGTACCAGGAAATCACGAAGCTACTGGTGGAAGCGATTGGAAAAAATACATGTTACCAAAATACCAAAAAAGAATATTCTTCCCTGAATTATGGACGAAAGAAGAATTAGATAACTGGGGAGAATAACCGCCATAGTGCATAAAACAAAAAACATTGAGATATTTAGTATTAGCCATTTTATTTGTTACTTTTTTTACCGCTTGTAATTCAAAAGAAGAATCAGAAAAAACAAAAAAAGCAGTAGTAAAAAAAGAACCTATCATAAAAGAATACGGATTTACCTTTAACGAATTCAAAGTAGTTAGAGATACAATTCGTTCAGGCGATACTTTTGGTAAACTTTTAGAAAAATACCCATTAAAAGATAGTTTACGAGTTCATGATGTTACCGAAAAAGTAAAAGATTCTTTCAATGTAAGAAGAATTAAAGCAGGTAAACCTTACATCATGTTTCTCGATAAGAAAAAGCCTAACACGCTTCAAGCTTTAGTCTATATTGAAGACAGAATTAGCTATACTGTTGTTGATTTTAGAGATTCAATAGCAGTTTTCAATAAAAAGAAACCCACTACTTTAAAGAGAAGAGTAGTAGCAGCAGAAATCGAAGGTTCGTTATCCGAAACGCTTAGCAATGCTGGAGTTAGTGCTGGTTTAGCCAATAAATTAGCGAATATTTACGCTTATACTGTCGATTTCTTTAAAATTCAAAAAGGTGATAAATTTGCGGTTACCATAAACGAACGTTACATAGACGATTCCATTTATGTTGGTTTGGAAAGTATCGAAGCTTCTTACTTTGAACATAAAGGCAAAAAAATCTTCGCGTTTCCTTATAAATTGTCCGAAAATCAAAAATATGAAGACTATTATGATGAAAACGGAAAAGGTTTAAAAAGTATGTTCTTAAAAGCGCCTTTAGATTATTTCAGAATCTCATCGCGTTTTTCTGGAAGACGTTTTCATCCCGTACAAATGCGTTTCAAAGCCCACAACGGAACAGATTACGCGGCTCCTCACGGAACTCCAATTAAAACTACCGCTTCAGGAGTTGTGGAACGAACTGGATACACATCTGGAAATGGTAACTTTGTAAAAGTTCGTCATAGTTCAACATATTCTACGCAATATTTACACATGTCCAAGATTTTAGTTCGCAACGGACAACGCGTTACGCAAGGACAAGTAATTGGTAAAGTAGGAAGTACTGGTTTGGCCACTGGTCCACACGTTTGTTATCGTTTTTGGAAAAATGGCGTTCAAGTAGATCCGCTTAGGCTGAAATTGCCAAATGCCGAACCGATGAATGAATCACATAAACAAAAATATTTAGCGCATATTGCTCCTTTAAAGAAAGAATTGGATAGTATAACTGCAGTAAAATTTAAAGAATAATGACACTACCAAAAGTAAATCCGTCACAAACAGCTGCATGGCAGCAAATACAATCACACTTTGAGAAAATGCAAACAACTTCAATGAAAGATTTGTTTGTGTCTGATGCAAATAGAGCTGAGAAATTTCACATACAATGGAATGATTTTTTAGTTGATTATTCTAAAAATATCGTAAGTAAAGAAACATTGGATTTGTTATTAAATTTAGCCAACGAAGTTGAATTAAAACAAGCGATTTCAAGTTATTTTCAAGGAGATTTAATCAATCAAACCGAAAACAGAGCGGTTTTACACACGGCGCTTCGTGCAAAAGAATCAGCCAATATTTTGGTTGATGGCGTTAACGTAATGCCAGAAGTATATTCGGTAAAAAATAAAATCAAAAACTTCTCAAACGAAGTCATCTCAGGAAATAAAAAAGGATTCACAGGGAAACAATTCACTGATATTGTAAATATTGGAATTGGAGGTTCTGATTTAGGTCCAGCTATGATTGTAGAAGCCTTACAATTCTATAAAAATCATTTAAATGTTCATTTTGTTTCTAATGTAGATGGCGATCACGTTAACGAAGTAATCAAGAAATTAAATCCAGAAACGACTTTATTTGTTGTAGTTTCTAAAACCTTCACTACGCAAGAAACCTTGTCAAATGCTGAAACTATTAGAAGTTGGTTCTTGCAATCCGCTTCACAAGACGATGTGGCGAAGCATTTCGTAGCGGTTTCAACTAATATCCAAAAGGTAACCGAATTCGGAATTAATCCTGATAACGTTTTCCCAATGTGGGATTGGGTTGGGGGTCGTTTTTCGTTATGGAGTGCTGTGGGTTTGTCTGTAAGTTTAGCAGTTGGGTTTGATAATTTCGATAAATTATTGAAAGGTGCCAACGAAATGGACGAACATTTCAAAAACGAGTCTTTCGACAAAAATATTCCGGTAATTTTAGCTTTATTGAGCATTTGGTACAACAACTTTTTTGGTGCCGAAAG
>CAZCIV010000271.1:0-4173 GCA_964498595.1 uncultured Flavobacterium sp. | reverse complement strand
GTATCGCCAATGATTTTCTTAGTTTTAGCTTCCATTACAATCACTTTTCTCCAATCACTACCGCCTTCGGAAATAGAGTAAGCTACTAAACTTCCGTCTTTACTGAAATTTAATCCGCCTAGAGATGTAGTACCATCTTTTGAAAAGGTATTTGGATCTAAAAAAACTTCTTCTTTACCCGCTTTGTCTTTTCGGTACAAAACCGATTGATTTTGAAGTCCATTGTTTTTGTAGTAGTAGGTAAAATCACCTTCTTTGAATGGAGCCGAAATTTTTTCGTAATTCCATAATTTTTCCATTCTGGATTTTAGTTGATTTCTGTATGGAATTTGCTCTAAATAACCATACGTAACCACGTTTTGAGCTTTTACCCATGCTTCCGTTTCTGCGCTTCGGTCGTCTTCTAACCAACGGTAAGGGTCGTTGATTTTTTCGCCAAAATACGTGTCAACATAGTCGATTTTTTTTGTTTCAGGATAGTTGATTGTTGTTTGTGCGTTCATAACAAGTGTACAAACAATAGCGGATACTGTTATTGTTTTTTTCATATTGTGATTGTTGATTAAAACAAAGATATTCAATTGAATTCTAAAGATTTGTTAAAAAACAAAAACGACTGAAATTTCAGTCGTTTTTTATCTTAAAATGAGCTGTTTAGTTAATAGTTAACGGAAAATAAACTTCAGCATCTGTATTTCCTGCCGCATTTGTAATGTCTCCTTCTGCAACACCAACTGCGTTTTTGTTTGGTAAGTGTCTTAAAGTAACAGTCAGAGTTCCTGTTGTTCCCGAAGCTCCTGCAACAAAAGTAAAATGTAAACCAACAGGATTTCCTTCAGAATCTAAATCGCTAGCACTATAGGTTATATTACCTAAAGCTCCACTTAAAAAGTAAAATATTTGATGATCTAAATTTTCTTCTTCAATTTCTGCAGTTATATCTTCAATTGGATCTGCTAATTCGTTAGAGAAGGTTGTGGAACCTTGATAAGTTGTACCTGCAGTTAAGTTTCCAGAAACAGTTACAACTGGAGCATTAGGACCATCTCCATCTAAATCTCGAGAAGTTAATGTAATCACTTGCCCTCCACCAGTTAAGGTTGTGGTAACGGTTGTTATAACTTCTTCTTCATTTACTATTTCATCATCATTTGAACAAGATGTTGAAAATAATACTGGTATTACTAATAGTGCGATAAGTTTTAAATTTTTCATGTTTTGTTTTTTAATAATTAAATTTTAATTGAATTTGAACATTTCTACCCATTTCATCCGCATAAAAGCGTTGACGATTTAGGTAATCACGATACGTTGTGTTCATTATGTTTTGAATACTTAATGAGGTGGTTAAGCTATTTCTTTTATTGATTTTAAATGTCATTTCGCTGTAAAAATGCAATAAATGATAACCTTTCGGAGGCGAACTAATGTCAACCAAAACCGGAGTTAATTCGTTATTCACAATAATATTGGTTTCAAAATTGTAATTCGGGAATTGATTTTGTCTGAAAACCATTTCACTTTTTAATTCGGAAACGAAATTGAACCAAGATTCCTTCTTGTAACGAATTTTATTATTGATGACAAATGGCGGCATATCAATTAAATACGCGTCAGTACTTAGATTTTGTCCATTTATATAAGCTAATCCTAATTCGTGTGAAAAATGGTTCGAAATATCCCATTTGGAATTAACATCGAAACCTGTCAATAATGCTTCTGTTTGTTTGAATTCCCAAACTGGAAAAGCCCCGCGAATAGTAGTTTCAAAGCCAGTTGGTTGCAAATAAATGAAATTCGAAATTCGGTTAATAAATGGATTTAGTTGTGCTTGAAACGATTTCCAATCTTTCTTAAAAGTAGTATTGAATTTATACGCTTGTTCTTTTTCCAAACGTAAATCACCCAATTCAATTTGACCCGTTGAATGATGTAATCCATCGCTAAATAATTCAGACGGATTTGGATTTCGGGAAGCTAAACTTGCATTCACTAACCATTCCATTTCATGATGAAACTGCTTTCTAAATCCGATGTTTGCTGTAATATTATGATAATCAAAAGTTGGTTTTGTTAGCCATTGATTGCCTTCTTCACCCACAATGAAATGAGAAAATTCAGCATCATAACCACGTTCATTCCATCTTGATTTCAAATAATATTTTGTGGCTTCGATAGTCGAAAAATCATAGCGAATTCCCGATTCTAAAGAAGTTGCATAGTCGAATTTATAAACGGCAATTCCGTACAAACCAGCATCTAATTTTTCATAACTTGGAATTAGTGGTCGAACACCTGTTTTTGGATTCGCAAAATTATTTTGGTAACCCAAATTCAATCCTGATTTCAATCGCCAATTTCCAACATTCGTTTTGTAATCTGCTAAAAAAGTATGTGTTGCCAATTGTAAATCCAATGCGGCTTTGTCATTGTTAGCACTACTTCTTCTTACATCAAATTCTAAACGATTATTGAATTGAAACGCATATTGAAAATCAATCGAAGTGTTTTCGCTCATCCATCTTTGGTAATTGACTTTTGCTAAATGATGTTGCACTTCTTGTTTTGGCGCATCAATCGAGTAGGTGAAAGGTTTAATTACGCTTGGTTGTTGGTTGTTGATGGAATTGTACAAATCGTTTACATTTCCAATATGAGATGCTTTGATGATTCCAATTTGTGCATTGTAAAAACTGTACATCGCATTGAAATTATATTTCTCTTGCGCATAACGAATGCCACCCGAAAAATTTTGTTCGCGATTTCCCGAATTCGACAGCACATAATCAGGTGTTTCTCTATCACCTAAATATTTGAAAGTTCCCAAAGCATTCCAACTCCACCCATAGCGATTTCCTTTTTGAATACTTGAACTTAAGTTTCCACCCATTCCGTTTGAGGCTAAGTTGAGAATTGTTTTTCCAACCAAAGTGTCTTTTTTAATCACTTCAGGTTCGATGATAACAATTCCACCAATAGCATCACCACCATATTGCAAGGCAGAAGCGCCTTTAATTACCGTGATTTTTCCAGCTGAATTGATATCGAGATTTGGTGCGTGTTCCGTTCCCCACTGTTGGTCTTCTAATCGAATATTATTGTTGATAATTGGCACACGATTGCTATGCAAACCATTAATTACTGGTTTAACAATAGTACTTCCGGTTTTTAAAATTGAAACGCCAGAAACTTCTTTCAAGGCTTCACCCAAAGTTTGATTACTAAACTTTTCAATAGTAGCACTTTTCAAAACTTGTTCGTTACTACTTTCACTTTTTGAATTGGAAAGTTGTCGAATAGTAATATCATCTAACTTGGTAATATCTAATTTCAATTGACGATTGATAGTCAAATCGGTTGAAATTTCGATATTTTCCTCAATAGCATGATAGCCTATAAACGAAATATAGAGTTTCTGTTTCCCTTTTGGAATGCCTGATAAAACATAACTTCCGTTTACATCGGTTGAAGTAGTTTTATTAGCAATGTGTACGTGAGCATCTCTCAGTGGTAAGCCCTTTTCATCCGAAATAACGCCAGTAATTGTAAATTGAGCGTATCCGAAATAGCCAACCAAAAAGAAAAATAATATCGATAAGAATCGCATTTCTTTTAGTTTAAATGTAACAACAACGTATCATTATTTTTGGTAATGATATCGAAATATATTTTTAAACTAAAGCAGGCGGACCGCGAAGGTAGAACGAATTCCCTTCAAACGTAATGCAAGATTCATTACTGTTGAATTGATACGGAATTTCGTAAAACGAAGGAATAAAGTCAAAGTGGAATACTTCTGGTGAAAGGAAAGCTGCGAATTTGAAATCACAAACCGGACAATCTTCACTTTCGGTAAACGTTTTTTCTGAAGTTTTAAAAGTCAAATGATGCGAATCATCACAACATTCTGACTTTACATGATGTTCGTGCGAAAAAGTATGCACCGATTGATAGCACACAGCAAATAATACTGCGAGCATCAAGCCAATGTTCATATAGAGTAACTTCTTTTTCACAATCACAAAGATAGTTTTTTCGATAGAAATGAAAAAAAGAAACCACGAATTAACGATTTTTTAGGTTTTGTAACCTTTATTTCGCTAGTTCGTGGTTATGTTTTGCCACGGATTAAAGGATTCAAAAGGATTCAAACCGTGCTAATCTGTGAAATCA
>CAZCIV010000270.1:0-4181 GCA_964498595.1 uncultured Flavobacterium sp. | reverse complement strand
CGTGAACTTACATTTACGATGATTAAAGATTTAGTTGAAAAAATCATACAGGAAAAACCCACGCTTGCCCCAATGAGTGTTTGGCGGGCTTATGAACAATTGGAGAATGTAAGCGGACAGCCCAAAAACGAAATGGTGGCTCTGGTATCACTTATTCGCAAAGTGGCGGGCATTGATACTGCTTTAACGCCTTACGATAAAACCGTTGACCGCAACTTTCAGCAATGGCTGTTTAAAAAGCAAGCCGGCACCTTGAAGTTTAGTAAAGAACAAATGGACTTTTTATACATTATTAAAGACCAGATTGCAAGTTCCTTACATTTTGATGCCGAAGATTTTGAATTAAACGAACAGGGAATGTTAGGCAGGGCGTACAATGCTTTTGGAGAAGAACTGTATCAAATTATTAACGAACTAAACGAAGCATTGGCAGCATAATGAGTGATTATACTGAAAATATAGATTTACCAAACAATTGGGTTTTGTGCACATTTCAAGATGTGTCTGAAGGAGAAAATGCAATAGTAGATGGACCTTTTGGTTCAAATCTCAAAACGTCTGACTATATAGATGATAGCATAAATGGTGTTCCGGTTTTAACAACAAAAAATCTTGAAGGAGATTATTCAGATGAAAAGGTGAGATTTATTTCAAAGGAAAAATTTGAAGAATTAAAAAGAAGTCAAGTCAATCCTGGTGATATAGTTGTTGCCAAAATTGGTTCTATCGGAAAAAATGGCATTTATCCAAAAAATGGTAGGACAGCAATTATCCCTGCTAATCTTTTAAAGTTCACTGTTTCAAAAAAAGTGGCATTCAACTATGTTTATCAATATTTAAACTTCTTTGGGCTACAGAATAAAATCAAAGACATAGCTACTGCTACAGCACAACCTGCATTTAATGTAACTAAGTTTAGACTATTAGAAATACCACTCCCCCCACTTCCCGAACAGCACCGCATAGTAGCCAAAATCGAAGAGTTGTTCAGCAGTTTGGATAAAGGCATTGAGAGCCTGAAAACGGCACAGGAGCAACTCAAAGTCTATCGGCAGGCGGTGTTGAAATGGGCGTTTGAGGGGAGGCTCACCAATAAGGATGTAAAAGAGGGGGAATTGCCGGAGGGGTGGGAATGGAAGAAAATTTCTGAAATATCAAATGTTGTTAGAGGCGGTTCACCAAGACCAGCAGGAGACCCAAGATACTATAATGGAAATATTCCCTTTCTAAAAGTTGCTGATTTAACTAAGGATAATAAAGTCTATTTGACAACTTTTGAATACACTATAAAAGAGGCTGGGCTACATAAAACTAGGCAAATTGAGCCAGATACTTTGTTGCTAACGAATAGTGGAGCGACATTAGGTGTTCCCAAAATTTGTAAGATTAAAGCTACAATGAATGACGGTATTGCTGCATTTTTGGATTTGGATAAAAGAAGTCTCTATTATTTATATTATTTCTGGGTTAGTAAAACAAGAGAATTAAGAACAATAAATCAAGGTGCAGCACAACCTAATTTGAATACAGAAATAATAAAGAATTATGAGGTAGCTTTTCCCCCAACCTTTGAGGAACAAAATCTTATTGTACAAGAAATCGAAAGCCGTCTATCCGTTTGCGACAAAATAGAAGAAAGCATCAGCACCAGCCTGCAACAAGCCGAAGCCCTCCGCCAAAGCATTTTGAAAAAAGCTTTTGAAGGAAAATTGGCAGAGCAAGACCCAAATGATGAGCCGGCCAGTGTTTTGTTGGAAAGAATAAAAGAAGAAAGGGAAAAGATAAAACCGGTGAAGAAAGTTAAAACAAAAATGCAAAAGATAGCGAATGGCTAAAAAAGCGACCAAACCAGCAAAAAAGAAGTCGGCTGCAAAAAAACCAGTTCCGAAAAAGGTTGCTGCTGCAAAAAAGAAGCAGCTAACCATTATGGTTTCTTCGACAGTGTATGGTTCGGAATCAGATTTAGACCAAATTGCAGCAATTCTCAGACAACAATATGGTTACAAAGTAATCATGTCGAAAGAAGGCAGTGTTTATGTAGCTGCAAAACATATTAGTAATACGAAAGCAGCTTGTTTAAAAGCTGTCAATGATTGCGATTTATTTTTTGGAATTATTTTTCCAAGATATGGGTCAGGAATTACTCATGATGAATTTCTGGAAGCTAAACGATTAGATAAACCAAGATGGTTTATTGCACATGAGAAAATTGAATTTCTCAGAAAGTTGTTACAACCTAAAATGTACACTAAGGCTGGCAAAAGGAAAAAATTTGAAATTCCTAAAACTTCCGTTTTGGATAGCGTTAAAGTAGTTGATATGTACAATGATGTAAGACAGAATTGGGTGCAATCCTTTTCAAATATGGACGAGGTAAGATTATTTGTAGAAACCCAGTTTGGTGATATGCAAAAACGAATTGACGAATTAGAAGAACTTAAAAAGAATAAAATATGAAAGACGAACAACTCATAAAAGAAATGCTACTTGAGGGCGAAGGCGAACGGCTTGAGTTTAAAGAGACTGTTCGTAAGGAAGAAATTGCCAGAGTGCTTTGCAGTTTCCTGAATGGAAAGGGTGGGCGAATTCTGGTCGGGGTAGCCGATGATAAAATTCCGGTTCACATCCAAAATGCAGCTAAACAGGTTGACGATTTAAAAATATACTTGCTGAATGTATTATTGCCGGAAGCTCCGGTTAACATTTCGGTTGAACCTTACTTGGGTAATGATTTGATTTTGCTCAAAGTTTCCGGTGGCTCTAAGCAGCCATATTTATTTGATGGCAACATCTATTACAGAAAGGGGAATTCTACTGTAAAAGCAACTCCTCAACAAATTTCTGAGCTTTTACATGGTCGCCAGAAATCGGAATTGCATTGGGAAAGGCAACCTGCTTTGGGAGTGGATTTAGAAGACTTGGATAAAAAACTGATTCAGCAAACCATAACCGAATCAAGAGACAACTACCGTAGCAAATTTGAAGGAAACGACGTGTTGGATTTTCTTACCAATTATGGATTGTACCAAAATGGCTCATTTACCAATGCTTGTGTAGTTTTATTCGCGAAAAAACCAAGTCGTTTTTTACCTCAAATCCGTGTCCGACTTACTGAATATAGCGAAGGAAAAACAAATAATTCACTTTTGCGTGACGAAGTTTTCGAAGGCAACCTTTTCGACATTCAGGATAAACTGGAACGTTATATTGGCAATCTTGGAATTCGAAGTGTGTTTGACAAAAACCAATGGAAAAGAATTGATTTTAAATTTCCTGAAAAAGCATTGCAGGAAGGTGTTATTAATGCCTTGATGCACCGGGATTACAGTAGCCCCTCAAGTGGTGTTGCAATCAGTATCTATCCTGATAGTTTTGTGATTTCAAATAGTGGTCATCTACCTGATGACTTGAAAGCAGCTGACTTAAAGAAAAGTCATCGTTCACATCCTGTTAATCCTGATATTGCTCATGTTGTTTTCCTGAGAGGATTAATTGATAAACTTGGGAAAGGTACTATTAAGGTAGTTGAGGAATGTAGAAAGGAAGGTTTGAAAGACCCCGTTTGGAAGGATAGTATTGATGGTGTTACACTAACATTTAATGGTCCTAAAGCATTAGCTGCAAAAAAAGAAACTTCTGAAGTTGATGGTGTAAGTGATGGTGTAAATGATGGTCTAATTGATGGTGTAAATACTTTATTGGATGATGGTGTAAATGATGGTCTAATTGATGGTGTAACTGATGGTGTAAGAATAGAAATAATAAAGATTGTAGAACTTATTATAGGCAAAGAAGGAGTTAATGCAATGGATATTGCAACAAAGAGAGGAAAATCTAAACCATCAATTGAAAGGTATTTAAGAACCGCAAAAGAGGTTGGTATTATCGAATTTAAAGGAGCACCTAAAACTGGTGGATATTATTTAACGGAAAAAATGAAGGAAAAATTAAAATGAGCAACGAAAGCAACAATACATCAAGCATTATAAGTAAAGTATGGAGTTTTTGCACCATACTAAAAGATGATGGCGTAGGTTATGGTGATTATTTAGAGCAGCTTACCTATTTGCTGTTTTTGAAAATGGCAGACGAGTTTAGCAAACCGCCTTACAACCGTAAATTACCTATTCCAAAAGCATATAACTGGGAAAGTTTAGTTGCCAAACGAGGTGCAGAACTTG
>CAZCIV010000269.1:0-4187 GCA_964498595.1 uncultured Flavobacterium sp. | reverse complement strand
TTTTTGTCAGGGAGTATTTCCATCGTGGGTGTCTTCTTTTTAGCTGACGCACAACGGATTGGTATATGAAACGTTTGGCATTTCAAAGCGATTTCCTATCAAACCGTTATAAAGTTTATTAAATGTACTGCCCTTAAAATTAGCACTTTCTGCCAAATGTTTTATATACCGTGTTGTATGCTGGGCTTTATTCATTATTAGTTAATTATCAATCATTTACAATCACTAATCCTCTCAATCGAAGCACTGCTGTTTCCGAAAAAATTAGTTTTTAGGGTCGGCAAAAAAGCGGTGGCAAACGAACAAGCTCTTTTGCAATTTTTGGTTGTGTCTTGGCTCGAGCGAATTGCAAATGTGCTTGGCTGTGTGGGCTGACAAATCATAATTCATTTAAGATGAAATCATACATAAACTGCGCACTCGTAAAAGCTGCATATTTTTGATAATTATCTGCCTTTTCCTTATCTCCAAAGTCACAAACGGACTTAATTGCCATAGGTTTTGGTTTAGGATTAAAACCATTATTTGCACTATAAAAAACACCAAATATTTCCATCTCTAAACCAATCAATTTTCTTTGATGGTCTTTCAGATTGATTAATTCATCTGCATTTTGAATGACATAAGGCACCGAAACAACAGGCCCAACTTTAATTTTCAAATCAGTTTCTGGCTTATTACCTTGCCACTTCTCTTTAAGTTCAAAGAAATATCTTGTTTTAGATTCATAAGTTCTTACTTTTTCTTTTAAATCTGCATCTAAAGATAATGGCGTTGGATTCGGACTAAACCCTTTCTCTCCTGATTCTTTGGTTATTATTTTTCCACTTGTCCCATCATAAGTTTGGTCAGCAACTAATATATCACCATAATTAACTTCACCTTTCACCCCTGCGGCAATACCTGGCATGAAAATGTACTTTGGACGAAAGTTATGTATTAACTTCATGCATAAAGTCGAAGATGCAACCATGCCCATCTGTGGAGATGACGTTGCCACTATTTTGAACGATTTATTTTCATTTTTAAAAACACCTCGATAATACCTAGTGGCATCATTGCCAAATTTGAATTCTTCCCAATTTCCGTCTAAAGCTAAAACTTGTGTGAGTTCTGGGTCATGAAGAGCAGTGATGATTGCAATATCATAATCATAATCAAGATTGTCTCTTTGCAAAAATTCAGAACGTACTTTAATTAAGTGAAACAATAGATTCTTCAATTTTTCTTGCCAATCAACTTCTTCAGCTTTATAATCTATAAGCTGCCAAACAAAGTTTTCAAAATTTACCCTAAATTTCTCTAGATGCTCTGAAAATTCAGTTAAACCAACAATATGCGTAATCGGTTTAATTTGAGGACTTGAATGAATATCATTTAGAAAACTTATGCCATTTTCGGGACTTGGCTCATCATCACTATCCAATGGTAATACCAAATCTAAAATCATAAAATCATATGATTTTTTATATATCAATCTTTTTGCAGATTTTACATCACTTGCATACTCAATATTTGATTTTGGGATATCAATACTTGATTCAATTAGTTTTTGAATCTTTTCCTTTTTATTTGGATTATCCTCAACTACAATTATTTTAAGCATAGTTATAAGTTATCAATTTTAGATTTTAATTCATTTTTCCAACCATCAGGTTCTTTTACATTATAGTATACAACACCTAAATAATTTGGAAAATTATCTTTTAATTCAGAACTAAATTCTTCATCAACATAATTTAAATACATAGTGATTATAAGTACTTTAGGGCTTATGTCTCGTCGGTACATTTCATTTAATAAAAATTTACCCGCATATTTCTCAAAATCACCGCCAGATTCGCCTGGTTCAATATCATAGTTTGGCAAACTCATATCTAATAAAATAAGCGAATAGGAGTCATTTTTAATTAACTCTCTTAAACCAGAATTATATGACTTTCTAATAGTTAGTTCAATATTACTATACTGTTTTTCAAGATATTCACTTACCTGTTTTAATTTTTGTGGATTATCTTCTATGAACAAAACTTTCATACCAGTAGTATTTTTTTATTCAAATTAATATCAATGCAAAATTCGTTATTGTTGTTCAAACTCAAAGACATATCGTTGTCAATATGAATTAAATCTGATTTAACAATCCTCATAGCTTTGTGAAATCCTGAACGACCTTCTTTCATTGATTTATTTAGGTCAAGTGTGAATGAACAAATTTTTGTTCTTAATTCATCAATATCAATACTTGCTGCTAGAGGATTCCTAAATTGCATAATAATTGTTTCTTTCATTTCCTCGATTGAAACATAAAACATAACATTTTCATCTTCAAATCCAGAATGTTTAACTGCATTATCCATAAATATTCTGACTAAATCAACTAAAGAAGGATAATATAGTCCTTTGAAGAAACAATTACATTGGATTTCTTTTATTGCTGATATGTTTTTATTGTATTCAAGACTAACATCAACAATTTTTTCAATTTGGAAATCTGAAATATTGCTTTCAGTTATAGAAAACCAATTTGCAACCTTAATTAGTTTATTCTCAATATTTACCCTAGCTTCATTAATATTATTTTCTAACATTTCAGGAATACCGCCAAAAACTTTTATTAAACCTTGTTCAAGTTTAAGTAATAGTTCAAAAAACTTATCTTTTATATCACCATTTATTTTCTCACGAATTGCTAAAAGATTCTCTTCTGTCCTTGCCCATAAATCGGCAAATATCGCATTAATAAACTCTTCAACACTTGAAATTTCTTTTTGAGTAATATATGATAATTGCAAAGACAAATCTTCAAAGTTATAGTCTAACCATCCTTCTGGATTCTTATCTTCTATTTTGATTTGTAGGCTTTTGGACAAAATTTCCTCATTTATTAAAGCATCAACATTTGATGAGAATTCTGACAATATTTCTTGAAATTTTACATTTCCTTTATCACTTAATTGAACAGAAAATAATTCCCAATTATTATTGTCTTTATACTTGTCTATACCTTTCTCCTTTTCTGTAATCAGATTAAGTGCTTCAAATTCAGGCCTAACCTCACCTAATAAAACACCGTGTCTAATACGAGCACTTAAATACTGCTGAAGGCCATAGTTGCTGAATAAAAATTTATCACGTATGAAATAGAATATATCTTTATAAATATCAAATTGTGGGTCTTTAGAAAATTCATTTCCATCATCTTCGTCAGAATATTTGAAACTAAACATCTTATCTGAATACAGAGACAAAATAGAAATATCCTTTTCAGACTTTAATTCTCCAATCATTTTGAATCGTTTGAAAATGGATTCAATATTTTTCAATTCAGTTTCAATAATTCCTGTTTGATTGACATATATTTTACTTTCATCTAATTCTTGGATACCTTTCTGGATTATTAGACGTTTTGTTAATCTTTCGATTTCATCGTTATAATCATCTTTTAAATCAACATCCACATCTGCTAAGTATTTGCAAATGCTAATTCGTTCATTATATTTCTGTTTGGAACTTTTTATAAATGGCGAATGTTTGAATATATCTAAAGTACAAATCATGCTTAAAAAGTACACAAACTTTTCATTAGTCGATTGACCATTAAGTTCTATTAATTCAGTTGGCGTAAAACAATCCTGCGCCAACAAAAAACATTCATAAGCTGTATGAACATCATAATCTTCTGAATTTGTAAGCTTGTAAAATAATGGTAAATCAATTGTATGAGCTACATTCTTATATTTTGCCGCCTTAATTTTCTTTTTTATTCTCTCAACATTAATATTTGAAACAAGAAGGGGATTATGAAAATAATTATCTACATATAATGCTATGCATTTATCAAATTGATTTAATTCTTCTTGACATTTAAATAAATTATGAAGGATTTTTTCTTGCTGAAAATTTTTAATTGTCTCTTGGCTTAATAATTCTTCCCACAAATCAATTGCATTCTCATACACTTCATTTTTTTGATAATAAAATGCTTTTAAAATCTTCTTTCTTTCTTCGGTCAACCTAGAATTTTCAATTGATTCAAGTGTACCGGTTTTTTGTTGTGTTAAATATTCCAAACTAGATGAATTTAAAAATTCATCTGGAAGACAATTGCTTTTTGAAGATTCTTCTAATAATTGAATAAATGTTGGATTTAAAAAATTTGTATTTAAAATACTCACGTATTTAAA
>CAZCIV010000268.1:0-4194 GCA_964498595.1 uncultured Flavobacterium sp. | reverse complement strand
TTTGTATTTTTAGCAAACTCAATTTCAAATATTTGTTTGATTTGGTTTCGCTCGTTTTCAATTAGCTGCTTTATTTCCGATTTATTTTCTTCAAGCTTTATTTTGATTGTGCTTTCAAGGTCTTTGTAAAAGTCCTTGTTTTCTTTGCGGATTTGGTCAGTTTTATCTTCAACAAGGTTTAAAATTTCTGCTTTACTTTGCTTATAATCATTTTCAATTTCCACTAAACTTTTAGTTAATTTTTCCTGTTGGTTTTTATGAAGTTCGTTAATTTTGTCAAGAGTGTTACTATTTTCTTCAAACTGTTTTATGATAGAATTATAAGTTTCAGTTAGGTTCTGTAACTTCTTAAAAGCACCTGAAACGTCTTTAAGTTGTTCAACTTCCTGGCTGAAGTCTTCCAGAGTTTGATTAAATTTCTGCAAGTTGCTCATACAATTTCTTATTAAGTTTTTTTATTTTTTTTATTTTTTGTGCGTAAACATCATTAAGTAAATATGCCAAATCATAATACTCTGCAAGTTCTTCCAACATTTCATGATAGTATTTTGAAATGGATTGGATTAAATCTATTTGCTGTTCTTCGGTCAAATGTTTACCTAATACTTTTAGTCTAGTTAAAAAATCTTTTTGTTGTTCTTGGGCAAAAGTTTCTTTAACACTTAACAATGCACTTTCAAAGCGTTCTTTTCCATCACTATCTTCATATTCATTTAATGCTAAACGAACAAAACCACTTACAAAATTAAGCCCGACATTATTACGATAGCTTTCCAAAAATCTGCTAATGCTGTCTTTTAGTTTTTCAAATTCTCTTTTTCTGTCTTTAATATTTTCTATTTCAGGAATATGAATTTTTTTCTTTTTCTTAATCCCATTTTCTTTATATTCTTCAGTTTTAAATAAAGCCTCAAACCAACTTTCCCATTTTTTAGGATTTTCCGCAATGTCTTGAAGAATAAATGTTGTATCAGTAAAAATAAAATAGTTGTCTATTCTTCGTTTAAATTCTTCACTGCCACCTTTTTTTTCAAACTCTGAACACCAATCAGAAAGTGTTTTAAGCGATTGTTTTCTGCTATATGCAATGTTTTCAAAAGTCCAATTCAGCAAATACCAAACGCTTTTTTCTAAAACTGTAGCTTGTTGAACTTCTTGCAGTTCTTTTTTTACGTCTGTGTTTGGCTCATACTTCGTAATATAATCTGAAACACTTTTGATTATTTGATTTTCATTTAGCGAATTAAACTGAACTTCAAAATGATTTATGAAATTGGTTGTCCAATCGGAAACAATCCCTAACAGACTTAAACGATAAATTGCTTTTTGTAATACATCGCTGTTAATTCGCAGTTTGGCATATGCGTCATTCCAAAATATTCTGGTTTGTGTTTTTTCTTTAAAATAAGATCTTATTACGCCTAAAATAATTTCAAAGTCCTTTTCAATATCGTTTTGTCCTTGAACAAATAGAAAAATCTGTTTAAATATATCTTTTCCACTAAATCCAACTTCATCGCTAATGGCTTTCATTTCCGTAAATGTTGTTTTTTTGTCAAAAAGTAGTTTAACTCTTTCTTGGTCGTGAGTTTCGGGCGAATGCAAAACATAGCATTTGCCAATTTTATTTTTGTTTTCTTCTCTTCGTTTGTCCCAACGTCCCGCTCTTCCTGCTTCCTGATAAAGTGCTTCTACTGAGCTTGGCAAACCGTAATGAAAAGTGTAAAATATGTTTTGCTTGTCAATGCCCATTCCAAAGGCTTTTGTAGCAACTAAAAGTTGATACTTATTTTCCTTGAAATCCTTTTGAATTTTTTGTTTGTATTTATTGAACTCATCACGGTTCATTACTGGTTCAGTTCCTGTTTTTCTTCCCGTTCTCTCATCGTAAACATCTCGTTTGGGAATATCGCCCGAAAACCAACCAACTTTATTTTGGTAAATTGTGTTTAAGGTATTGGCTACGTTATAACAACCATAAGCACCATTTACGTTTGGTGTAAAAATCAAACCTGCTTTTTCGTCATTTTCCGTAAAATTTTCTGTGTCTTTTAATTCTTCAAGTAACTCTTTTATTTTTTGACTTTTGTTTCCGTTGTCGTTAATGACTTCAAATTGTAATTCCTTTCGGCTGTAATCCAAAAGCGATTTTATGTTTTCATCTTCCAAACGCTGTTTCTGTCTTGAAAATTCAATTTTTATGTCTTTCAAAACATTGACAGAAGCCGTTGCTGTTAAACCGATAAACTTGATTTTGCCTTCTCCGTTTTCATCTTTTGGGCTTAATTTGTCTATCGTTTTTGCTAAATTCAAATACGATGTTCTGAAATCGTGTCCCCATTCTGAAAGGCAATGAACTTCGTCCACAACTGCATAAGCAATTGAAAAATTAGCAACAATAGCTCTTATCTTTTCTCTGAAACTTGGAATTTGAAATTTCTCTGGAGAAATCCAAACGAATAAATATTTGCCTTGTTCAAAATTCCTTTCAATATCTCGTCTTTCGTCTGCTTCCAAATCGCTTGTGATGAAACTTACATTTGTTACTAGCGCTTCGACCAAATTGTCGTTTTGGTCATACATCAATGATTTGATTGGACAAACCACAAAATTTATACTTGGTTGTAACAAGCAAGGAAGTTGATAGCATAAAGATTTTCCACCACCTGTCGGCAAAAGTCCGATTGTATCTTTTATGTTTAGTGCGTTTGAAATGATTGGAAATTGTCCTTCACGAAAACTTGGCTTGTCAAAAATGTTGTCAAGAAAAAACTCTAAAATTGGTTTATCTTCATCTGTTACGTTGTAATTGATTGGCTCGGTTGTGCTAACTCTGAAATAGTTTTTGTCTTTTACGATGTCAAAATAATCTGTGCGAACAAAAATTACATCTTGATTGATTTTATTTTCGTCTGTGTAGCGCTTGAATAGCGAAAAGTCAATGTTTATGGCTTTTGTTGTTGGCTGAAATTTCGCTTTGTCGTTCGTTATTGCAATATTGAAATTTGGCTTTTTGAGTTTTTGTTTGTTTTTGAGTTGCCAAAGTTTATCAACCCAAATAAGCAAATCGTTTATCGCCAATTCTGCAAAATCGGGTAAATCTTCGTGAGATAAAATGTTGAATTTCCAATCTTCGTCAAATGTCAAATACTTGTGAGTTAGCAACTCAATGAGCAAGATTTGAAAACGGATTATTGCCGTAGGCAATAATTTCGTTTTAATTTCTACTTCGCTCATCTGATTTTTTTCTATTTTCTCACAAGATTTTTTGTAGTTTTTTATAAGTCCTGAAAACGAGGGTAGTTGAATATGTTCCTTTATTAGCTCAATCTTTTTTATATAGTCTGCATTCGCTAACTCTTTGGTCGTAATTCTGATTGTTTTAAAACCCTTTGCTGTCAAAAAAGTATCTCTTTCTTTATCAAGGTGTTTAACAACAGGGTCTAAATCGTGATGAAAACCGTCAATTTCAATTACAAGTTTAGCCTGTGGAAAATAGAAATCTACTTGTTGATTGATAAAACCCTCATTTTCGGTTTCAACTATTTCAGTAATAAAAACTTCGGGTAAAATTTGTGTTTGAACAAAAGCATATTCGTCTAAATACTTTGGCAATAATTTTTCAAAGAAAAATCTTGCAGGATTGTGAGTTTCAATTACTGTTCCTTCAAATTCAATCTTTGTAGGTGGGAACTGTTTATTTTCATCTCCTTTTATGGTGTCGATCCAAACAGGTGTCTGGTTTGTCGCAAATAAAAAGCGTTCTTTAAAGTTGTCAAGTTTGTGAACTTTGCCTAATTGAGATTGCAGATATTTTGAAAGAGTAGTAGGAAAACCACGTTGCAAAATATTTTTTAACACATACAAAATAGGCAACAAGTCAGCATTAGTCTGATTTGTCACAAGATTCTGAATTACAAAGTTTGGATTAGTGTAAGAATAGTTTGCTGTGTATTTCTTCATTCAATTAATGATTATATGGCCATCCACAAGTTTGACAAACTTCTTCATCATCTAAATAATAATCTTCACAATTTGGACATTTTCCAGTGTAGTTTTTAATGAAATTTCTAAATAAGTTTAAAATTAATCTCATACTCTTAATGTTTTAGTGGTTTGCAATGAAAATTGTTTATATGTGATATAAAAATAAATAGCTGTTTAAATTTAGGTAGACATGTCTTGCGTTTAGTA
>CAZCIV010000267.1:0-4195 GCA_964498595.1 uncultured Flavobacterium sp. | reverse complement strand
GATTGGCAAAAATTAGAATTAGCAGTAAAACAAACTAAAAAATTAAGTTTAATTGACCGCGAAAAAGCAATTTCTCACGCGGCTAATGTCTTAGGAAGAACTTTTGCCGAAGTTCAAGATATTTACGATGATTTTGCAACTGCCGAAGCTCCAGACCGTTTTTTACATGTAGTATATTGGTTAGGAAAATTAGCTATTGAAGAAGTAGTTGATAACAATAAAAGAACCATCACTTTTAGTCCCATTTTACGAGAACGATTAGGTCATCACATTTATGGTGACATTTGGGCAACTACAATTAAAGAAGTATTACTTCAAAATGATTTAATTGACAGACCAATTCATATCATTAGTGCTAATATGCACAGTGTGATGAACTCATTATTTGCAGAACCAGTTTTAGGAAAAAAATACAAAAACACACCTGAATTTCAGATATTTGAGGATTTAAGTAGTTCGGCAAACAAAGAGTTACGCAAGAAAGTGGAAGATTTTGCGTTATCCCAAGGAATGATTTCGTTGCCAGATGCATCAGGAACCAATATCGACGTTCAAATTTTTGATACGGCTAAAATTGATTTCAAGAAAACCGTTTTTGCAGATGCAAAATTAGCCAAAGAAAAACCGGTTATCATTGTAATGGATTATGCTTTTGGGGAACAAGCTTTTGAAACAATTGATGAGTTATTGAAACCTTATAAAGCTGAAAAGAAAAATAAAATTTTCTTAAACGTTGAATCGGTTTCGATTATGGGTAAAGCTGGAATTTTAGAAGGTGGAAAAGGTGATATTATGATTCCATGTGCTCACGTAAACGAAGGTACGGCTGATAATTATCCTTTTGAAAATGAATTAACAAAAGAGATGTTTGAAGGGAACGGAATTCCTGTTTTTGCAGGTCCAATGATTACGGTTTTAGGAACATCGCTTCAAAACAGAGATTTATTGAAGTTTTTCCATGAATCAACTTGGCAAGCGATTGGTTTAGAAATGGAAGGCGCGTATTATCAAAAAGCGATTCAATCGGCTTCTAAAATTAGAAAAAGTATTAATCCAGATGTAAAAGTAAGATACGCTTATTATGCATCGGATAATCCATTAGAAACAGGAAGCACTCTAGCATCGGGCGGATTAGGAACAACCGGTGTAAAACCTACGTATTTGATTACGATTAAAATATTAGAACAAATCTTTAACGTAAAATAGGCATTAATGAGCATAAATTCTCAAGATCAAGAAATCGATTTAGGCCAAATCGGAACTGGAATTAGAAACTTTTTTAATAGAATAATTAATTCTATCTTCAATTTTATATTCTTCGTAAAAAAGAAGATAGTAATTATTGGAGGATTGTTTGTAATAGGCGTTATTGCAGCTTATGCATTAGATTCTAAAGTTTATAATCATGAAGTTTCTGTTATACCTAATTTTGGAAGTAATGAGTATTTGTACAAAAAAATTGAACAACTGGACACGAAGTTAAGGGAAAAAGACCAGGTTTTCTTTGAAGAAATTGGTATAAAAAATTTCAAAAAAATCACAAATATTGAAATCGAGGCTTATCCAGCAATTTACGGCTTTGTTAATAACAAGGATCAAGAGAACAACTTTGAATTAATTAAATTGATGGCTGAAGATGGAAACATCGATAAAATTATGAAAGATGAAATAACTAGTAAAAATTATTATCACCATAAAATTACAATTCAAACAGTTGGTATGCTACAAAAGGACGATTTTGTCACTCCAATATTAAATTATTTAAATACAAATTCCTATTTCGAAAATCAACAAAAAATTTATCAAAAAAATTTATCAGAAAAAATTAAATTAAACGATTCTTTAATTAAACAAATTGACAATTTAATAGTTTCTTTATCATCAAATAATACAAAAGAAACTATTTCAATTTCTGCAAAAAACAGCATTCCAGAATTAGTACAAAAAAAGGATGAATTAATTAAAGAGAAGCAATATTTATTAATAAACGAAAGCATTTGTGATAAGATTGTAAAGGAAGAAAGTAGTATACTTAACATCAGAGATTATAAACCACTTTTATTAAATAGCAAAGTAGTTTTTCCAATAGTATTAATTTTATTATACTTTCTGTTTTTTTCGTTAAAAAAAATTTATAACCTTCAATTATCAAGAATACAAGAATAATGAAATACATTCTAATAACAGGCGGTGCTGGGTTTATTGGAGCTAATTTTGTTCCCTACTTTATAGAAAATAATTCAGATTATCATTTGGTAAATTTAGATTTACTTACTTATGCTGGAAATCTTGATAATGTTAAGGAAGTTAAGAATCATCCAAGATACACTTTTGTTAAAGGTGATATTTGCGATAGAAATTTTGTGGAAGAATTATTTCAAAAATATCAGTTTCACGGTGTAATACATTTCGCTGCTGAAAGCCATGTAGATAATTCGATTTCGGGTCCAGAAGCATTTATAAAAACCAATGTTTTAGGAACTTTTAATTTGTTAGACACCTCTAGAAAGTTTTGGATGTCGGCTCCAAATCAATATAATGCTGGGTTTGAAAATTCACGCTTTCACCATGTTTCTACTGATGAGGTTTATGGAACTTTAGGCGAAACGGGTTTGTTTGAAGAAACGACTCCATATGCACCAAATAGCCCATATTCAGCTTCAAAAGCAGGTTCTGATATGATTGTAAGAAGCTATTTTCATACCTATGGAATGAACGTTGTAACCACGAATTGCTCTAACAATTATGGTCCAAAACAGCATAATGAAAAGTTGATTCCTACAATTATTCGTAAAGCGGTTACTGGAGAGAATATTCCGATTTATGGCGACGGAAAAAACGTGCGCGATTGGTTATACGTTTTAGACCATTGTAAAGGAATTGAATTGGCTTTCAAAAAGGGTAAAGCTGGTGAAACGTATAATATTGGGGGAAGAAATGAACGAAATAATTTATACATAGTAGATAGAGTTTGCTCTATTTTAGACGAAATGAAGCCAAAAGCATCAGGAAGTTATAAAGAACAAATCACTTTTGTAAAAGACAGACCAGGACATGATTTAAGATATGCAATTGATGCCACAAAAATCGAAACCGAATTGGGATGGAAAGCAGACGAAAACTTTGAAACTGGGATTGTAAAAACGGTGGAATGGTATTTAAAAAAGTTTAGTGTTAACGAGTTATAGTTTTTTTCGAAACTATAAACAATCAACCACAAACAATCAACGCATTAAAAATGAAAGGAATAATTTTAGCAGGAGGCTCAGGAACTCGTTTACATCCATTAACATTAGCGGTGAGTAAACAATTGATGCCTATTTATGATAAACCCATGATTTACTATCCATTATCAACTTTGATTTGGGCAGGAATTAGTGAAATTTTGATTATTTCGACACCTCATGATTTACCTTTATTTCGTCAATTATTAGGCGATGGAACTAAATTAGGTTGCCGATTTGAATACGCCGTTCAAGAACACCCAAACGGATTAGCGGAAGCTTTTATTATTGGAAAAGAATTTGTTGGTAACGACAAAGTAGCCCTAATTTTAGGCGATAATATTTTCTACGGAACCGGTTTGGCCGAGTTACTTCAAGCGAATAGTAATCCAAATGGTGGAATCATTTATGCCTACCATGTTCATGATCCAGAGCGTTATGGTGTAGTTGATTTTGATGCAGCTGGAAAGGTGTTGTCTATTGAAGAAAAACCAGCCCAACCTAAATCTAATTATGCTGTTCCAGGAATTTATTTCTACGATAATGATGTTTTAGAAATTGCAGCGAATATCAAACCAAGTCACCGAGGCGAGTTAGAAATCACCGATGTGAATAAGGAATATTTAAATAGAGGCAAACTTCAGGTTTCTATTTTAGATAGAGGAACTGCTTGGTTAGATACTGGTACATTTCAATCATTAATGCAAGCCGGACAATTTGTTGAAGTTATAGAAGAGCGTCAAGGACTTAAAATTGGCGCTATTGAAGAAGCTGCCTATAAAATGGGTTTCATTGATGCCAATCAGTTAAAAGCATTAGCAGAACCATTATTAAAGAGTGGTTACGGAAAACATTTAATGAGCCTTATTTAATTAGTCAATTTGTCAATGTGACAATATGCTAATGAAAATAAATTAGACTCATTGACATATTGAAAATTGGCACATTATGTAGCATATGACATTTACAGA
>CAZCIV010000266.1:0-4204 GCA_964498595.1 uncultured Flavobacterium sp. | reverse complement strand
CTAGAACTCATAATTTTAATTATAACTTATCAGCATTACCTTTTGATAATATAATGATATGTGCAGAAGTAAAAATTGGTGATTATGTTTGGATTGGAGCAAATGCTATTATTTTGCCAGGTGTATCGATAGGTAATGGCGCAGTTATAGGTGCTGGGGCAGTGGTGGCGAAAGATATTCCTGATTATGCAGTTGCTGCAGGAAATCCGGCTAAAGTAATTAAATTGAGAAATAAAGAGGCTTATGATAAGTTGTTGAATGAAGAACAACCATTTGTTTATGAAAAGCTTGGACATGGTAAAGTTTTTAGAAAAAAATCAGAAATATTGAGTAATCATGATGAATAACGAAAAAAAGCTGATTTACATTTTAAATCACTATTCAAATACTGATGCAACTCATTTTACACATATTTTATATTTGTTAAAAGTAATGGCAGACAAAGGTGTGCAAATTGTATTAGTGATTGAAAAGCTTGAAGGAAAATTAGATCTTAATCATCATAATATTCACATTATAGGTCTTAAGAACAGAGTTCCAATTGTTCGCCATTTCGAATTATTCGGAATTTTAATAAAATTAATACGTCAAGGCTTTAAGGTTAGCTTTATTCGTATTGCTGCTTCGGCAGCGATAGTTGCAGCATTGGCCCATAAAATATGTGGTGGCGAAAGTTACTTATGGCAAAGTGGCACTACTCATGAATATGATTGGGGTAAGCCTTTAAGTCTCATTAAAATAAAATGGATGATTAAATCTTATTTTCCAAATTGGTTGGCTCGCCATTTAGTAACCTGGTTTGTTACGGGCCCAGAGGCTATGGTAGATTATTATGCCAATATTGTAGGAATACCAAAAAGAAAAATTCGTTTACTTTATAATGATATTCAACTTGAACGTTTTGATAGCACAAATTACCCATTGGCTAAAAAAAATTTACTGGAAAAATATGCTCTTTCTCCTGAAACTAAAATTCTATTATTAGTTCATCGTTTATCACCTGTCAGAAGAACTTTGCTCTATTTAGAACCTATGTTAGAAGCATTCTCAAATAAAACTAAGAGTAACTGGATTTTATTTGTTGCTGGTGGAGGTAGTGAGTTACCAGCTGCTCAAGAGTTAGTGAAAAAATTGAATTTGACGGATCATGTTGTTTTTCTAGGCAATATTCCTAATCACCAGATAACAGATTTATATGCTAGTGCAGATATTTTTGTTCACCCTACTTATACGGAAGGTTTTCCAAGGGTTTTAATTGAGGCGATGGCCGCTGGTTTGCCTGTTGTAAGTACCGATGCTGGTGGTACAAAAGAACTTATGGGAAATCTGCAAGCTCATTATATTGTTTCTAAGGATCAGCCAGATGTATTTACTGCTAAAGCGCTAGAATTATTTAATCATCCTGAGCAATGGCAAGCTTTATCTCAGGAAAATAAAACTGTAGTTGAACGTTTTTCAACTCCTAAAGTTGCAGATATGTACATTAAAGAGCTATTTCATGACTAGAAAATGTTTATTTCACATTGGAGGGAATCAATATAGTCCCTTACCAGCAGAGCATCATACTTTTCGGATTTGGGAAGCGCTTTCTAAAGATTTCGATGAGTATCATGTGTTTGCTCGTAGTAAAAATATGAAATTTAGTCATACGCAACAAGGGAAAATTCATCTGCATTTAATTCCTGGTTTTGGTAAAAGAATGTGGGTGTTTTTTTTTCTAAGTTGGCTCTTACCCTTTTATATACATCGTTATAAACCCACTCATTTACTCGCACAATGTCCTGTAATGGGAGGGGGGGCTGCAGCATTCTGTGCATTAATTTATAAAACTCCTTTATTCGTAGAATTGCATGGAACTCATTATTTCATGCCAAGTCGTGCGGGACTAATAGGAAAGCTTGAGCATATTATATATCGTACACTAGCGAAACCTGTATTTACTATTGCAACAAAAATACGTTCATTGTCAGGTGATATGACAAATAGTTTTGTTCAAATATATGGAAAGAAGTTATTGCCTAAAATAGTGATGATACCGGTTAGGGTTGATTTAAATATTTTTCCTCCTAAAGAAAATTATGAATTACATCAACCTTTACGTGTCGTTAATGTTGGAAGATTATCAGCAAATAAAAATCAGATACAACTGGTTAATCACCTAAAAAATTCTAAAATGCCTATAGAAATAATTTTAGTAGGGAGCGGTGAGCAAGAAGCTGATTTAAAGTCCTTAATCTCTACATTACCTTCTCATCTTAAAGTAACTTTAAAAGGGCAGGTTACGCATGTGGAATTATGTGACATATTGCAGCAAAGTGATATCTTTATTCATTATGCACTTTCAGAAGGGACACCAAGAGCAATTATAGAAGCAATGGCAGTAGGATTGCCTGTAATTGTAACAAGCGCTGGTTTTATGAAGGATATCTTAAGGCATCAATATAATGCCCTTATTCTAGAAGGACCAGACAGTGATCAATTGCTTTCTTGTATAGAAGAGCTTGCTAACGCAGAATCTGTGCGTATCCAAATGTCAAAAGCAGGTCAAACCAGTGTATTAGACACATATGAGTGGAATACGGTTTTTGATCGCTACAGACAAGCTTTATTAAACATGACGGGTTCAAGTTAAACTAAATGAAAATATTACGATGCTATCCATTTTTACCTCCAACTGGAGGCGGGATGGAAAATCACATTTTATTATTGACGCTTGAACAAAAACGTCAAGGTAAGCAAGTTGTGTTGGCTTATAACCAAGGAAACTCAATTGATAAAAAGGATCAAGTTGTAATCCCATGGTTAAACTTGCGAAAAATACGTCCACAATTTTTAAGAGATAGTATTTTTTATTGTTGCCTTTTATGGAGTATGGCTTGTAAGTCAAGGAAATACGATGTTATTCATATTCATGGTGCATGGTCAGCTTTTATTTGGGGAAATATAATTGCAAAAGTTTCTAAATCAACTGTTCGTGTAGCTAGTATTCATGGCTCACTAAAAACTTCACTATTTTGGCAAAAAGTTTATAGTTGGTGTTTAAAATCTTATCAGGTTGTTTATTGTACTGGGTCTGCAGAAGCAAAATTTCTTATCTCCATTGGTTTAAAGCAAGTTCGATGGCAAAGTAGTGGCATACGTCCTCATTTTATTAAAAATAATTTATCTATTGAGAGTCGATATGATGTGATTACAGTTGGCAGTTTAGTTCCTGTTAAAAACTTTGATCTTTTTTTAGATACAGCTAAATTAGCTAAAAATTATCGTTTTGCTATAGTAGGAACAGGGCCTCTTGAGAAAGCATTAAAAATACGTTGTCAATTGGAATCGATTAATAATGTGGCTTTTTTAGGAAAACTTGAGCCTGAAAAATTAAGTGAAACTTTAATGGCGTCAAAAATATTTTTATCTACATCTATTTCTGAAGGTACACCTACAGCAATTCTTGAAGCTATGGCCACAGGTCGACCAATTATAGCTACGCCAGCAAATGATTATACCAATTTAATTAAGAAAAATATAAATGGGTATATTCTTGACTACTCTGCTGAAGTTATAGCCTATACTTTAAAAAAATTATTAGAAGATCCGGTAGAATATGAGCTTATGAGTGTTGCTAATAAGCAACAAGCACAAATTTTTGGTTGGGAAAATGTTGCTCAAACAATTTCAAGTTGGATTGATAGTAAGATAAATGAGTATGAAAATGAAAAAAAGTGAAGATATTGAAATATTACAAGTTATTACAGCACTTGATGTAGGTGGAGCTGAAAGAGTGGTATTGGAACTTTCTAATGGTTTAGAGGAAAATACTAAATCAGTTGGTATTGTACATTTGCTGAATCAAACAAAAATTTTAGAACAATATGACACTTTAAGTTATCCTATATTTAATCTAATGATAAATAGAAAGTTTTTTTTATCTTTTATTTGGGGGCTTTTTAAATTAAATAAAATAGTAAGAGAAAATAAAGTTAAAATAATACATGCTCATATGTTTCATGCTTTGCTATTTACTATTATTATAAAAATTTTCAATCCTAAAATTAAACTGGTATTCACAAGCCATAATTTTAAAGGATTTAACTCTATTCGTAAATTGATCATAAAAGTTACAAAAAAAATTAGAAATATAGATGTGGTCTTTTCTGATAATCAACATATAGATATCAATGCAAAAAAAAACACTAATTATACCTAATGG
>CAZCIV010000265.1:0-4226 GCA_964498595.1 uncultured Flavobacterium sp. | reverse complement strand
AATCCTTTTCCAGCATTAAATTGAGCGCCACCATTTGAAAACTGAATAATCACAGGCGCTTTTAATTTAGCAGCTGTTTCTAAAACTCCATTAATGGTACTAGAACCTACAACATTAACAGCAGGTAATGCAAATCCTTTTTGTTTTGCGTAATTAAAGATTTCTTGTACTTGATCTCCGGTAGCAACACCCGGTTTAATATTGTGACTCATAGTTGTATTTTTTTTGGTTATAGTTGTGCAAAAATAATAATTTAAAAAATTAGAACGGATAATTAATACCAAAATTTAGAACAGTTTTGCTAAAGTTTACTCCTTTTAGCCATCGATCACCCACTTCTCTTCCCGGATCATAGGCTTTGTAGCCCAAATCAAAACGGAAAACAAAAAAGCTAAAATCGTAACGCAATCCTATACCTGAACCAACGGCTAAATCTTCCAATGAACTAAAACCATTGAAGGTGTAATCTTTGTCTTCAATATTATCAAAGACGTTCCAAATATTCCCGATATCAGCAAAAAAAGCACTGTAAAAATTACCGCCAACTCTAAAACGATATTCAATACTGTAAGATAATTTTAAGTTGGCCTCATTAAAGTCGTTTATTCCGCCACTTCTTCCAGGTCCTAAACTATAAGGCTGCCAACCTCTGTTGTCATTAGTTCCTCCAGAAAAGTAACTTCGAGAAAACGGAATAGAATTGGCATTACCATAAGGAATTGCTAATCCAGCAAAAGCTCTCATGGCTAAGGTGTTTTTCTTGCCAAAATCCCAGTGTTTGATGAAATCAACTTCTCCTTTAATGTATTGTGAATATTCAATTCCAAACAAGGTTTTATTACCATTAGCACTTAGTTCTTCATTTTTTGTTCCTGCTAATAAGGATAAAATATTTCCTGCCGATTCAATTTTGGTTTTAATAGAGTAGAAGTTGTTGTCCAATAAATTAGCTTTCGTGTTTTTGAAAAACGTAATGCCTGTTGATACAATTAAGTTGTTCTCAATTAAACGATTTCTTCTTTCGCCAATACTGCGGATAATTTGAAATTCGGTATCGGTTGGCGTCAAAGTGGTGCTCCCATTTCGTACATCATTTATAAAATTAATCGCTCCTTCCGAGGTTAAGTTGCCATTCTCTAAATTATTTGGATCCACATTATAAATTTGTGCTAAATCATTTAAAGTATTATAGGAGGAGGAATACACATTAAAATAATTTCCAGGATTTAAGTTTTTAATGAATTGTACATTCAATAAATCCAAACGAATGCTATTGTTTTGCTTAGGTGTCCAATTGTAACTATAAACTCCTGTTAAGTTTTCTTTATCAAGTCCAATATTGCGTTGGCTAGTAATACCAATGGTTGCTGTAGTGGTTGGCAGCATTTCTTTTCTGACTATTTTTCTAGTATCTATTGGAAAAACAATTCTTGGGAAATTCAATTTCGCTTCCAATCCATACTCCGAAATATTAAAGAACACGTTGTTTGGATTCGCTAAATCTCTTGACGAACCAATATTTCCTTTTGCTGATAATTCAAAGGTTTCGGCTCTTTTGAATAAGTTTCTCCAAGTGAATGCCATTCTTCCGCTAATTCCGAACTGTTGAATATCGGATGTGGTAAAATCTAACGAAGGTTGCCAAATATACTTGGGTTTACTAATTAAATAAATATTAGCAATTAATGATGATTTAGTAGTATCTCTTTTGTCTTCAACGTATTCAATATTTGGATAGTTAAAAACTTTTAAATTGCTCAATGATTTAGAAGTTAACGTTCTGTCGTTATCACTAAATAGTTTTCCTTGTTCAATGAATATAGCATTGGTAATCGCTTTTGGTTTATACTTTAGTTTTCCGGCACTATAAATGTTGAAGTTGCGATACGTAATACTATCATTAAATTGATTGCGTTCTTTTCGAGAAGTATTGTTGGTAAAAACATTAACTTGGCTAATTTTATAGACTGAAAATGGTTTTTTAATTAATGTATCTCCATCTTTAACCAATCGATCTTCAATCTTTAAGTTGATGGCCATTTTTTGGATCGAATCATCAATTATAGCATCATATCGGACATTACTCTCTTGAAAATGATAAACACCATTATTTCTTAAAAATTGAGTGATTCTTTTTCGCTCGGTATCAAAATTAGTGAAGTTGTATTGCTCTCCTTTTTTTACAAAAGATTTTTTTTCAATTGTAGCATATAAGCTATCCACAATAGGGCTTTCAATAATTTTGGTAATCGAATCTATATAATAAGGTTTTCCTGTGGTTATGGTATAAATGACCTTCCCTTTTTTCTTACCTACAGAATCAATTTTGCTGGTGACTTTATTGCGAATAAAACCATTGTTGTAGTAAAACCCGCTTAATCGTTCCTCTGATTTCGTTACCTTTTTAGAATCGATAATTACAGGAGCTTCGCCTGTTTCTTTTGCAAAATTTGACAACCCACTCACAAAAAACGATTTGCCTAAACGTTCTACTTGCTTAGCAGAAAGAAAATTGTTCAATCTTTTAATCCGATTTGGTTTTCTGTTTAACCATGCCTGATAAGAGGAATCCGGATTTGGTTTGGCTAAATTGTATAGGGTTAAGCCAAAGGGATAACTTAGAAAATTAGTATTGGGTTGTTGCACTACTAAATTATTAATGCGGTCTTCTTTTGCTAATTTATCATTAACAAAGATTTCATTTTTGGTTAATAATTGTTTGCTTTCGGGTACACGTTTTACTAACGAACACGAATAAATTATTGTTCCGATTCCAAATAATAATACTATTTTTGATAAATATTTTCCCAAGGTGCTTTTCAAAAGTTAGTCAAAAATACAATTTTTATGGTTAGTAAAAACCAAATTAAACTAATAACGAGTTTACAACAAAAAAAATATAGAAAACAAGAACAACTTTTTTTTGCCGAAGGCATAAAGGTGGTTCAAGAATTATTGCAATCTAACTTTGAGTTGCAAGATTTGTTTACTACAAAAGACGATTTTCATACGGTTTCAAAAGACAAAGTTCATGCCATTTCTGAGGCTGAATTGAAAAAAATAAGCGTGTTAACCACGCCCAATACTTGTTTGGCAGTTTTTAAAATTCCAGCTGCAAAGCCTTTAGCTGAAAAAGGATTGATAGTGGCTTTGGACGACGTTCGCGATCCCGGAAATTTAGGTACAATTATCCGTTTGTGTGATTGGTTTGGAATTGAAACTTTATTTTGCTCTGAAGCTTCTGTTGATATTTACAACCCAAAAGTAGTGCAAGCTACGATGGGGTCTATTAGTAGAGTGAATGTTGTGTATGGAAATTTAGAAGCCTTTTTATCTCAAACTAAATTGCCTGTTTTCGGTACTTTTATGGATGGGAATAATATTTATCAAGAAAAATTACCAAAAGAAGGAATCATTGTGATGGGAAATGAAGCCAACGGAATTTCTTCTTCTATTGAAGCTTTAGTTACTTCTCGAATTGCAATTCCACGTTTTGGAAATCTTCAAGTTACAGAAAGTTTGAATGTAGCCACTGCAACCGCTATTATTCTAAGTGAATTTAAACGCAGTTTTTCAGTTTAGTGAAAGGCAAAGTTGATGAAGAATCCTCGGGTTTTCATTTCGTGAACATTTCCGGTCCAAGGACTATTCGGATCATTATCCCGAATTAATTCGTCTTTCATTCCAAAAACACCTCGTATAGAAGGTGAAAAAATAAAATATTCAAAATACAAGTCAATTCCAAAACCTACTTCGTAAAAGTTGGTCCATTTGGTCATTCTAAAGCGATTATTAGCATTGTCGTCTGGGATGTTAGCATTGCTGCTTAAATTCAACGCTGTAGAGACGCCGCCTACCAAGTAAGGTCTAATATTACCTGTCCGTAAAGCAGAATATTTCAATAAAAGCGGAAAAAAGATATAGGTTGATTTTACTTCTCTCAATCGGTCCCCTGCATCTACAATGTTAGGGTAAGTTAAATTTCGCTGGGTAATGTACAAACCAGGTTCAAAACGCAAATCAAAATATTCAGCCAGTCTGAGATTTCCAATTAATCCTACGTTAAAACCAGTTGTGTTTTTTATTTCAATATCTTCGGTAACGGATAAGTAATCTATTTTGAAATCAAAATTATTAAATCCAAGAAAATAACCCCAATGAATGCGTTGCTTGTTCCAATTTTCTTTGTTGATAATTGGGTCTTTGCTAAACATACCTTCTTGAGC
>CAZCIV010000264.1:0-4236 GCA_964498595.1 uncultured Flavobacterium sp. | reverse complement strand
TAAATCTAACTCTTCAAAATTATCAATAACGGGAATGGTGTTTTTGTGTCCATTATTAATTAAACGAGCAATGTTGATAACATATTGATCGCGTTTAAAACCATTACAAACAACAAAAGTATTTTTATTGATTTTACCTTGTTCCATAAGGTTTTCAACAATATCAATATCAAAAGCAGAAGAAGTTTCAATGTGAATATTGTTTTTTAAAGCTTCGTTTAAAATGAATTGAAAATGAGAACTTTTTGTACAATAGCAATAAAAATATTTTGCATCATAATCGTACTTTTCCATAGCATTTCTAAACCACATTTTAGCACGATTAATATTTTGTGAAATTTTAGGTAAATACGTAAATTTTAATGGTGTTCCATATTCTTCAACTAATTTCATTAGATCAATACCATGAAATTGAAGATTATCTTTGTTTAAAGTAAATTCTTCCTGTGGAAAGTAAAAAGTCTGATTTATTAAGTCGTAATATTTAGTGTTCATTTTGAATAATTAAGATTAAAAATTTAAAAAAGCTAAAAGTTTACTTGTTTAAAATCTTAATTTTCAAACTCTAATATTTGCAAATCGAATCAATAGTTTTTCACTAAATGTTTTCGAAAGCGAAAATAAATCAATAATATGGAAACAAAAAATTGAAAAGAACAAACGCTCAATAATAGAGATATCAGCATTCCTATTGCTAAGAACCCTGTGGTAATTGTTAGTATTGTTATTCTCTTTCATTGACGCAAAGTTAAAAATAAAAAGACTATATTATAAAGAAATGTAAAAAAAATAATCACAATAAATAATCCTTAAAAGCATTGAAAATCAATTCATTGCTGGCTTCTTGGTTTATTTTTATCTTTCCAATTCCATCAAGTAATGCAAATTGCACTTTTCCAAATTCATTTTTTTTGTCATAAATCAGTAATTCAGTGATTTGATTAACATCATTTTCATCAAATTCAATACGTTCAAAAATATCATTTATAATGTATTTAATTTCGTGATATTCTTCATTAGTTAGCAATCCTTTTTCTCTAGAAATATAACTTTCTAATATCATTCCTGCGGCTATTGCTTCACCGTGAAGTAAGTTTGATTTACTTTCGTTTTCTAAGAAATAGCTTTCGATTCCATGACCTAAAGTATGACCAAAATTTAATGCTTTTCTAATTCCGTTCTCACTCAAATCTTCACAAACAATGTTGTTTTTTATTTGAATTGACTGATGAATTAATTCATTTAAATCATCTGTATTTAGATTACTTAGGCTTTTGAATTTATCCCAATAATTCTTATCGAAAATTAATCCGTGTTTTAGCATTTCAGCTAATCCAGATCGCATTTCTCTTTGTGATAATGTGCTTAAAAATTCGGTATCAATAATCACAGCTTTTGGCTCGCGAATAATCCCAATTTGATTTTTTAAATTTCCCAAATCCACCCCATTTTTACCACCAATAGAAGCATCAACCATAGAAAGTAAAGTAGTAGGAATATTAATAAAATCAATTCCTCTTTTGAACGTACAAGCTACAAATCCGCCTAAATCAGAAATTACACCTCCACCTAAATTGATGATGATACTTTTTCTATCGGCTCCTAATTCAGACAAAGTGGCCCAAACTTCAGTACAAGTCGCAATGTTTTTATGTACTTCACCCGATTCTAATTCGATAATTTCGATTTCAATTTCGGTAGCTAAATTGTTTAATAAATGAGGTAAACAATATTGTGAAGTATTATCATCAACTAGAATGAAAATTTTAGAATAATGTGTTGGAACAAGATATGAAGCTAATTTTTCATAACCTGTTTCATTGAAAAATACGGAATAATTAGTTGCTTGTATGGTTTGCATGAAAATGTGTAAAATTTGACTGCAAAATACGTCATTTTTTATTTATTATTCGATAACTTTGGCGTATATTTGTATCACTTTATTTCAAACACAATGAACACACTATTTAATAATACAGAAGTTGCTTTTGCCTTAAAAAGCGACACCGAGTTAGAAAGAGCTTATTTTTTATTCAAATTAATCGATAGTCAGCCTTTAGTTAAAATTGGAACAGCCGTTACTAATTTTGCTTTAAAAGCCCATTTGCCAGTTGAAGGATTAATTCGTTCAACCGTTTTTGATCATTTTTGTGGTGGTGTAAATGAAACAGATTGTCTTCGTGTAGTTGATAAAATGTATACAAAAGGTGTTTCTTCGGTTTTAGATTATTCAGTTGAAGGTAAGGAAGAAGAAGCACAATTTGATGCTGCTTTAAACATGACATTAAAAACAATTGAATTTGCTAGAGAAAGAGAAGCAATTCCGTTTGCAGTTTTTAAACCAACAGGATTTGGACGTTTGGCTTTATATGAGAAAGTAGGAGAGAAGGCTTATTTAACCGAAAACGAACAAAAGGAATGGAACAGAGTAATCGAACGTTTTGATATTGCTTGTAAAACAGCATTTGAAAAAGATGTCTTATTATTAATAGACGCTGAGGAAAGTTGGATGCAAGACGCTGCAGATGCTATTGTAACCGACATGATGCGCAAATACAACAAACAAAAAGCGATTGTTTTTAATACATTGCAAATGTATCGTTGGGATCGATTGGATTATTTAAAAAATCTTCACGAACAAGCAAAAGCGGAAGGATTTTATATTGGAATGAAATTAGTTCGTGGAGCTTATATGGAAAAAGAGAATGAAAGGGCAGCAGAGTGTGGGCAAAAATCGCCAATTTGTGAATCTAAAGAAGCAACAGATATTAATTATGATGCTACTGTAGCTTATATGGTGGAGCATATTGATAAAATGGCTGTTTTTGCAGGAACTCACAACGAAGAAAGTTCATACAAGTTGATGCAATTAATGCAAGAAAAAGGAATTGCTAAAAATGACAAACGTATTTTCTTCGGACAATTATTAGGAATGAGTGATAACATCAGTTTCAATTTAGCCGCAGAAGGATACAATGTTGCAAAATATTTGCCTTTTGGTCCAGTAAGAGATGTGATGCCTTATTTAATAAGAAGAGCTGAGGAAAACACATCTGTAGCCGGTCAAACTAGTCGAGAACTAACATTGATTAAGAAAGAAAAAGAAAGAAGAAAATTATAATTATAAAATCCCGCATCAGCGGGATTTTTTTATGGGTTCTGTTGAATTTTCATCTGTTTAAAGAAGAATTTTATCACTTCTAAATTCATTTCTGATGTTGTCCAATGACCTACGTTTTCATAGTTTTTAAATGTGGCATTTACGTTATTTTTCTTATAAATTTCCTGGCACTTTAAATAACGATTTTGTACTTCGCTTCCTAAATTTACATTTATGATGTTTCTTTCTATTTCGCTATAAGCATCATCAAATTGGACGGCATCATTATTATCTAGTTTTCCCATATAGATGAATTGCGGTATTGATTTGAATTGATTTTCATCAAACCTTTTATGAAATAGTTTTGAAAAATCATTTATACCTAAAGGATAGTTAAGTTTTACGTTGTTAATTTCCTTATTCGGAAACATTAATTCACCATTAAATCCTCCGATAGCTAAAGCTCTTATTTTTTCAGGATGAATAAAAGCAAATCGATTTGTAAATGTAGCTGAAGCAGAAAATCCATTCATAAAAAACTTGTCATCAATTACAATACTCATAGAACTTAACACACTTTTTGCATCATCTATCATTGCTAACAATTGTAAATCTAATCTTTTTAATTCTTGAGAATCTTCTAAAATAACATCTCTATCTAAAGCGTGAGTGTAAATTAGTTCCTGAGATGAAGGTCTTGGGAAGATGGGTACAAGTAAAGGAATTTTTAACTCGGTTGCCACATTATTTCCAACCGAACTTACGGAAGCTAAATCGATAGCATATTTTTCATGAATACTAATGCTATCAGAGGTTTTTCCAGTATTATTAGGTTCAACAAGGAGAAAAGTTTTTTTATTTAATTGTGTTCCTTTTGGGATAAACAAAATATAATCGTTTTGAAAAACTTTTTTAGGATTCATTTTAACGATGATTAAACTATCTTTTTTGAATAAAGTTTTATTCAAATTCTGTGAAAACGAAATATAAAAGGAGAATAATATGAATAAGATAAATTTATAACGCATAACTGACTGTTTATATCAAAAGAAGACTAAAATTTATGTTTGTTACACTATTTGGAATAAACGTTCAAATTAACCACCACTTTCCAGTCTATATTGACCATCGATATC
>CAZCIV010000263.1:0-4248 GCA_964498595.1 uncultured Flavobacterium sp. | reverse complement strand
CCGTTATGCCCAATGCTATGACGACCGTGCAACAAACGAACATTTAGCTTGATATTAATTTTTTTTGTAAAACTTGACGACCAAACAGGACAGATTTAGACCATAAAACATTAACTTAGCAACAAATATTTTAAACAAGAATGAAACAAAATTTAACAATAGAAAAGCTGATTGAAGAAGCTCAAAAGTTCTGTGTAAACGAATCAACAGTTCAAAACGCTGAACTTTATGGTGTGACTGATGGAAAGAAAGTAGGAACTCACATCGAACACAAATTTAAAGAACACTTACTTGCAGTTTACGACACCATTATTGGTTCATCTGCCAGTGGCATTGACCTGCCATCAGAAAATATCCTTACTGATATAAAAGTAACCTCAATAAATAAACCTCAATCTTCTTGTCCTTACAAAGATGCCAAACAAAAAATATTTGGACTGGGCTATAATCTTTTAGTTTTTGTTTACGACAAAAAAGACAATGCACAAACTCAAACGTCCATTTTAGATTTTGTAAGTTGTTCTTTTGTTCCATCAGAATATACAGGTGACTACTCAACTACTCGAATTATAAATGATATGAAAAGAGTTGGTAGCAGTATTGAAGATTTAGTAGCCTTTTTGACAGGTATAAATTTACCAGCCGATGAAACAACTAAGGAATATTTGGCAAATCAAATTCTTGAAACAGAAATTAGAAATGGCTGTTTGACTATTTCTAATGCTCTACAATGGAGACTTTCGTATAGTTGGATTTGTCCCAATAGAGATGGAAAAACCAAACCGTTGAATAACCTTGATGGCGTTCACAATATCCTTCATAAAGTTACTGAACAATAAATGAAAGTTTTTGAAGCAAATATTACTCATCAAGTTTCAGATTTCTTAAATGACAATCTGAAAAAGATTACATCTTTTGAAAAGGCAAATCAAAAAATATATGATGCCTTCGGCATCATATATTTTTTTGATAATGATGAAGAATTGAAAACACTTAAAGAAGTTCTTTCAATTACTAATAATGTTGTTGAAGAACCTGATAGAGCAGAATATGGAGACTTCCAAACTAATTCTGATTTAGCAAACAAAGTAACTATACACTTAGCAACAAAAAAGATTTCACCCGAAGTTGTTATTGAGCCAACCTGTGGAAAGGGAAATTTTATTATTGCCTCTCTACGCAATTTCAAGAATATTAAAAATGTATTCGGAGTTGAAATCTATAAACCCTACGTTTGGGAAACCAAATTTAGCATTATTGATTTTTTTCTTTCAAATCCAAACGCTAGCAAACCTGAAATTTCGATAGTTCATTGCAATGTTTTTGACTTCGATTTTAAAGCAATAGCTAAGAAGCATTCAACAAATGATATTTTAGTAATTGGTAATCCACCTTGGGTAACTAATTCAAAATTGGGCAGTTTAAACTCAACCAATCTTCCTAAAAAGACGAATTTCAAAAATCATAGCGGTTTAGATGCAATGACAGGCAAGGGCAATTTTGACATTGCGGAATTTATAACGCTTACTATGATTGAAACCTTCCAAAATATGAAAGGAAATTTATTGTTATTGGTAAAAAATTCCGTTATCAAAAACATTGTCTTTGACCAAAATAAAAATCGTTACAAGATTTCATCCATTGAAAAACATTGTATTGACAGCAAAAAAGAGTTTAATGTATCAGTTGAAGCAGCTTTGTTTTATTGCAAACTAAATACACAACCGACATTTGATTGCTTGGAATTTGATTTTTACAACAACCAAAAATCTCAACTCAAATTCGGTTGGTTGAACGAAAAATTTGTTTCAAACATTGACACCTATATCCACACAAAAGAAATTGACGGTGAATGCCCTTTTGTTTGGCGACAAGGTTTAAAGCACGATTGTTCTACCGTAATGGAATTAGACAAAGTGAACGGACATTATGTAAACGGACTAAACGAAGAAGTGAAATTGGAAGACGGTTTAGTTTACGGTATTCTTAAAAGTTCTGACCTTAAAAACACAGTAATTAATCAAACACGAAAGTTTACGATTGTAACACAAAAGAAAGTTGGGCAAGAAACAAAATATATTAAAACTGAATATCCAAAGACATATCAATACTTGATAGAACATCAAGCAAATTTTGATGCAAGAAAGTCAAGCATCTACAACAACAAACCTTTGTTTTCAATTTTTGGTATTGGTGACTATTCTTTCAAACCTTACAAAGTTGCTATATCAGGACTTTACAAAACATTTCATTTTACACTTATTCTGCCACAGGACAACAAGCCTGTAATGCTTGACGACACCTGTTATTTGATAGGTTTTGACAAAATAGAATTTGCCGTTTACGCATTAATTCTTTTAAACTCTAACACGACAGTTCAGTTCTTACAATCAGTTACTTTTCCAGACGCCAAAAGGACTTTTACAAAAGACGTTTTAATGAGAATTGACCTTTTAGAATTAGCAAAACAAATTGACAAGAACGACTTGCAAACAGAACTTGATATGCTTAACGAAAAATATAAATTCAACTTGACACTTGACTTTTGGGAAAGTTTCATTAGCGAAATGACACCTGTAAACAATGGACAAATGGCAATGTTTGCATAGACCGAAAAAAGAAGCACTGGGCATAACAGCCGTTCTGCAAAAGCGGGGGTTTTGTGCTTCTATGACAGTGAAGTGCTAAATTCAAGCTTTGTGCATCTAATGAAGTTTAGTGCTAAAAATCCCCGCCTTCGCAAAGCGGCAAAACGTTGTATGCCATTTTTAAATAAACCTCTTACAAACATATTATTATGAACGAAAGAAAAATTACAAAAGAAGAAAAGCACTACTTTTCAAAGAAACAAGAAAGTCACTTTTATGATAGAAAAGCAAAGGAAATTGGTGGAAAGAAAATTCAAAAAATTGCAGTTGCATTTGCAAACGCAGATGGAGGAGATTTTATAGTAGGCATTAAGGATGATAAAGATGAACCTGATTTTACTAGAAGGTGGAAAGGTGAAGTAAATAAAGAAGCATTTAATGAGGTATTTCAAAATCTTCTCGAAATCACTCCAAGCATACCACACACTCCAGAATTTTTATTAGATGAAGAAACAAACACGTATGCTCTTAGAATTACGATTGAAAAGAGTGATAAAGTTCATTTTACTGCTGACAATACAGTATATCAACGAGTATCGGCGCAATCAATACCAATTAAGGATCCTCAAAAAATTAAAGAACTGGCCTTTGCCAAAGGTGAATCTTCATACGAAGATGTTGTTCTAGATGCTGCTCGTGCTGAAGATATCTTTGAAACTTTTGAAATGAAAAGGTTTTTAAATGATTATTCTCCAAAATCTGACCCGATTGATTTTACAGTAAATCAAAATCTTGTTGATCGCGCCTCATATTCACCAAAAATAGCGGGTTTACTTCTATTTAATGACAATCCTGTAACTTTATTACCTAAAAAATGCGGAATAAAAATTACAAGATACGATACATCAATTGATATTCCAGAACGGGAACACCTTAAAGAGCAATTTTCAATTGAAGGAAGTTTATATTCACAGATAAATGATGCTGCCCAAAAGATTACAGAGATAATGTCCAATGTAAAAATTTGGACTCCCAAAGGCTTAGAAAAAGTTGATTATCCTCCTGAAACAATATGGGAAATCCTCGTTAATGCTGTAATTCATAGGGATTATTCTATTTCCGATGATGTTCAGGTATTAATATTTAATAACAGAATTGAGATAATTAGTCCTGGTAAGTTGCCTGGATATGTGACTGTTGATAATATTCTTGATGCACGCTTTTCTAGAAACACAAAAATAGTCCGAACATTAAACAGGTATAAAAATCCACCAAATAAAGACATGGGAGAAGGATTAAATACAGCTTTTCAAAAGATGCAAGAATGGAGACTAAAAAAACCATCGATAATTTTAACCGGAAACTATGTCAAGGTAATAATCGCTCATTCTCCACTTGCAAGTCCAGAAGAAAGTGTATTAGAGTATTTATCGCATAATGCAATAATTAAAAATAGACAAGCACGAGAAATTACAGGTATTAAGTCGGAAAATGTAATGAAAAATGTATTTCTTAAAATGAGACAAATTGGTTTGATCGAACCTGTAATGAGTAGGACTGGAAATAAAATAGTTGCATGGAAGAAGAAAGTATAAAACGGCATACAATAATTAGGAGTTCATGTGGCACGCAGTGCCAAGCATGAACTCCCGGTTGGACG
>CAZCIV010000262.1:0-4260 GCA_964498595.1 uncultured Flavobacterium sp. | reverse complement strand
CTGCTCCAAAAATTAATTCTGTGTACATTCCCATTTTTATAGTTTTTAAAATATTAATAATCAAAGTACTGTGGCTAACAATGTATATAATTAATTGGGGCTGTAGTGTTGTTTTCAACGTTCTGCCTCGCCCAATAGTTTAGTGTATTTCGATAGGAATTGCCACGTAATACCCAATTAATCATACACGAAACGTTAGCAAACATTACTTACAGCCATTATCTCATTATCATAATCGTTTAAATCACTTTCCATTTTATCAATTCTTTGACTTATATTCTTGACATTTGTCATGGTTACCAATCGGGCGGAAAGTGCTAATTTACCAGCAGCAAGTAATAATTTGATAACATTAGCGGGTAGTTGTGTGGTATAAGTGTCCAAATATAGTTTCATAATCTGTTTAGTTGTATATAGAGGTAATTCTTTTGAATTAACACCCCTCCCATAATTCATCAGCTTCAGAATTAATATACCACATTAATTCAAACTTATCACCATTTTGTCTAAGTCCTTTATTTCCACACATCGTTCCTAACCAAAATATAAAGCTTTCAATTTTATCAGAATCTACACCACAGAACAACGTGTATAAAACATTGCCTGGTTCTGTGATTATTTGTTGTTTCTGTTCTTTATTCATGTTTATTAGTTATTTAAAGTTTTGTATTTCAACTCGCAACATTTTATAAACGCAGAGTGTTCGTAAATTTGTAATTTTAATTTATTTTTGTTATAAAATGAAAATTTATATTACTTATTTACTATTTTCAAATAATTTCCATTTTTCATAAAGAGGAATCCATTCAGGCTTTAATATTGAGTAATAGTCATCTCCGTTTTCAATAATACCAGTATCAATATGATGACTTTCCCAACCACCATTATAATTTTCAAATACATCTATTAATCTTTCTACAGAAGATTTATTTTTATTAGTTCTATATAAATACCATAAATAAGCTTCCCAATAAGAATCAACAGAATCTTTAATATTTGTAGGAGGGCCCATCCATATCATAAATTGTTTTCCAAATAATACGATAGATAAAGAAGGAGTCCATTCAAATCTAATATCTTCATATTTAGTTTTCCAACCTAAACGTGTAAAATTAATTCCAAAGTATTTAATACGAACAGCTTTTAAGTGTTTTTTATAATATGTCCAATCTCTATTAGGGTCTATGGTTCTATTATATTTTGCAGCATCAGCTATATCTCTTTGCAAAGCTTCTTCACAATCCTTTCGATTCATTTTTTTCCATTTTCTGGGTAGAAAATATGGAGTACCATGTTTTATTTCTCCAAAGTAGGTTTTAAAAGTAGGTCTTACAAACGGGGAATTATATATACCAAACATTTCTTTTAAATCATTAAAACGCCACTTTAGACTTTTAAACCATTCTGGTTCTAATTTTTTTATATTCATAACTAATATTTTTATTAATAAATTATTACTTTCACCCCCTGTATAGATAGTTTATACTCTATCAGATGCTTAAGGTCAGCCTTAACTTTTTATTATAGTTTGTGTTACCCACACAACAAATAGCTTTTAGGTTTATTTTATTTTCCTTGGAATTTACCCAACCGCAAGATGCTATTTACCTTAAACTCGAAAGGTATTTTTGTTTATTACTATAATAGAGAAACACTCAAGGGAGCCACCTGTAATAATTTAATTAATTATTTTCAACTAAATATCTATACTGAATCCATCCTCTAAAATTATTACACCAGCCATATAAATAATTATAGTTACCACAAGATTGCGGATACAATTCACGATTAACTATTTCACCATCATCCTCTTTAATTATAGGGTATTCACCCTTTATAGAAGAGTAATATTCATCATCACTCATAACTCTAGCACAATGCTCAAAAGGAGACATATGTTTTGATTCCAACAGATGATCATGAAGTTTTATATCCTTTTCATAATCAATCTCCCCATCAAAGGTCATGTAAGATAAACGAGCACATCTTGCAGTTGCTATTTTAATTCCGTATTCAGACATATCTTTACCCCATAATTCTGTTATGTTTGGTAAAAAATTCCATTTGTGTAATGCATAATCTATTTTATCACCAAAAGGAATGTGCCATTCCCCAGCTTTTAATTCTTTAGGAATACTTTCATTCATAGCATCCCATATAGACTCAGCAAGTGCTTGAATATGAATTTCTGCACCAGATTTAGATAATTTAATCCAATCTAATTCGGTTAAAGAGGTTAAATATAACCTTTCTTTTTCAAATCCTACTTTGAAAGTATAAGAATCAATAGCGTCTTTTCTGCTTCTAAATTCTTCTCCCCCATATTCGTAACATGGCATGCGTAGTTCAAAGAAATTATCCCACTCAGTTGCTGTTACCAATACTGTATGCCACATGAAGGGCTCAAGAAGTCTATTACAAAGTTGTTTTGTTACTAAATTCTTCTTTACTCCAAAGTAGTTACTGTTTAGCATACGAGCTGAATTAATAGCATTTTTACTTGCTTGAATCCATTGCATTTTAGCTTTATCTACTTCTTCCTCATTAAGATACTCAGTTCCCTGCATACCTTTATGGTCTTTTTGCCAAGCAATAGGAATAAATGGATCTTCTTCAACCATTTGAACCATTTTCTTAAATGGAATAGCTCTACTGCTTGCAGAATTTCTACTAAACATTCTATGAGTCATTAGCTCCGAATGTATGAATCTAGGATAAGTTAATATATAACTTGTAATTCTATGTCCTTGCGGGCTAATAGAATCTGCTACAATTTTAGCTTCAATTTTTTTCATATTTTTTAAACATTATTTTCTTAATTATATTATCTTGCGCATTGTCAACTCATCAAGCAATTGATTTTACTCGACAAGTAACTGCTAAGCCCATGCAGATATTGCAAGTGTTAAAATCCACAATACTAGTTTTAAAGTGCTATAATGTTCTTTTTTCCTATTCATTTTCTTGTTTTAAAAGTTCGTCTGCAATTCAATTAATTTTTCATATTACCTGATTAATTGTATTTAAGATAGATTGTGTATCAATAATTGGGGTATTCCAGCTATGTATGGTATCAAATGCTTTAGCATTTTCAGCAGCCAATTCAAGAGTCTGTTGGCAAGCTTCTTTTATTGCTCTTTTAGAAATAGTTTTATCCAGCTCACAAAAATCTTCTATTGGTTTAAATTCACCATAAACTCTTCTTATTTCCTTAATAAGAATCTCTTCCAAATTTATTTTTCTTTCTGACATGAGTTATACCATTTAATAAATTTAACACAAGCAAGCCAAGTTCCTTCTAATTCATTAAAAGAATTAATTTCAATAAAAGGCATTGGATATGTATTATACACACCTTTGATTCTAATTTTAATAGGTTTATCATTTTCATTAATATGGAATTTTGCACACCTATTTGTATTAAAAATATATCTTTGCCCATCTTTATTTCCGTGATTAATCATTGAAATCCTATTCACTACCGGCATTAACCAATCCCATGAGGAATGATATTCAAATTCTATAGGTCGATACCAATGATCAAAAAGATCAACTGAATCTTCACTTTTCGTGCACCTATAATGATTTTCAATATAAATAGACTTATCTCCATCTAATTTTATTCCCATAAAATTAGCAATAAACTTATTGCCTTCAATTATTTCTGTTTTCATATCAATTTATTTAAAGCATATTCAATAGCAGCCTCATAAACCTCTGTTGGTGAGTTGAAGTAAAGTAATCCTGTGTTATGAAAAACACACTCATCTGTAAATGACCATACTTCAAGGTCAAATTCCATAAAAGGTTCACCTAAATTATTTTCTCCTTTATGAGGATTTACAACAATCCAAATCCCATGCTTCTCATACAGCCACATTACTACATCAGCAATGGTTGGAGCTTGTAATAGCCTATCTTGATACTTTTCATTGGGTGTTTTACCAAAATAGCTTTGAAAATATGTCCCATCAAGATATTTACCTTCACAAGAAACATCAAACCTCTTAGTGTTTAACAACTTAGCTATTTCAAAACTTACTGGTGTGTTCATATCAGTCTTTTTATAGGTATAAAATAAGCTGAACTTCCAGTAATATCTTCAGATCCGCCACAGAATATAGCTTCATCTTCGAACCAATCTTCATCCATATAATCTTGTGACTCAGGCCAGCCAATAAGAATATATCCGTCATAACAAGCATTTAAAAAATTTTCAGTTTCCTTAGGAACATCCCCTCCAAATGTATCAAATAATGC
>CAZCIV010000261.1:0-4267 GCA_964498595.1 uncultured Flavobacterium sp. | reverse complement strand
ATTTTTATTCTCTTTCTTTACATTATTGCAAACCTCTCTTTTCTTTGGACAACCCGATCTTAACAAAGTATCAATTGAATCTAGCTTGGGATATCTGGGTGCTATTTCACCTTACAATAAAGGATTCAAATCTAATTTTTCCGGTTTAAACCACTTTGATATTGGTTTACGATATATGTTTACAGAGACATTAGGAGCAAAAGCATCCTACAAGTTTGACCATTTTGTTAATGACCCTGGAGGGGATTTAGGAATCAAATATAATACGTTGTCAATTGGTGCAGTGTACAATATTGGTAAACAGTTTGGATTAACTTATTTGACACGTGATCGATTAGGTTTGTTAGTAAATTTTGATGGGGGAGTTGCTTTTGCTAAGGGTATTGACCAGTATGAATCTGAAAAAATAGGAATAATCGGTTTAGGAATTACACCTATTTATTACATTTCAAAAAGGGTGGCATTATCAGCTTCTTATATTCATAATTTTACGATGAAACAGCATTACGGTTTCGATGGTTTTTTATTAGATCCAACTTTTAAAGATGCTAAAGGTAGTTTTTACAATTTTACCTTTGGTATAGTTTATTATTTAGGTGAAAATAGATACCATTCAGATTGGTATTAACATCTTTTTTAATTACATGTTATTTAAGCAGACACGAATTGGACAGTATGGTATACCATTTGTAATTTATAAGTTTCGGACTATTCCAAAAGGGATGAGTTCTCCAGACGCATGGGGACGTTTTTTACGAAAGACAAAAATTGATGAATTGCCTCAACTATACAATATTCTCAAAGGCGAAATGGTATTAGTTGGCCCCCGGCCTGACATTCCAGGATATGCCGATAAACTTGAAGGTATGGATCGTCAAATTTTAAATTTAAAGCCTGGTATTACAGGTTTAGCTTCTTTAAAATATCGTAATGAGGAACAACTGTTGGCACTTCAATCTAATCCGCTCTTATATAATGATATTGTAATTTGGCCTGACAAGGTACGTATTAATCTCTGGTATTGTCATAACAGAACTTTTTTAATGGATTTGAAAATCCTTTTTTATACTATTTTCCCTTGCCATTTTGATGTTGATAATTATGTAGAAAACTATTTTAAGAATGACAAATAAAAAAACGGGCTGATTATGTGATCAGCCCGTTTTTTATAGTTTTAGTACTTTTTTCCAAAATGGTTTTTTGATTTCTTCAACTCCATAACCATATCCATAACCATATCCGTAACCATATCCATATCCTTTTTGAATATTGGTGTCATTAACTAATATAGACATATTAGGTAGTTTTTTCTGAACGTAGAGTTGTTGAGGTAGTGCCAACATGTTTTTCTCTAGGAAATTTGCTCTAGTAATATATACAAATGCATCTGCCTGATTTGCAATTAATAACGTATCCGTTACTAAGCTTACAGGTGCCGTGTCAACAATTACGTAATCAAAATCTTGTTTAACCGCTTCGAAAAGTTCATTAACTTTTTTACCCATAAGTAATTCAGCCGGATTTGGAGGGATAATTCCAGCAGGAAGAACATAGAAATTTTCGTATTTATCAATTTTAACTATATAATCTTTGTAGGATTTATTAGTTTTATCAGATAAGAAGTTTGTTACACCACTATCAGGAACAGTTAGGTATTCGTCAATTTTTGGATTTCTGATATCCATACCAATTAAAAGCACCTTTTTTTCTGATAGTGCCATTGTTGCTGCAAGGTTTACAGAAATAAAAGTTTTACCTTCTTTTGGGAAAGTTGAAGTTACAAATACTAATTTAGCTCTGTCATTAGGCACATCATTCAGCAAGAAATTTAAGTTTGTCCTAATGATTCTTAATGCTTCTGCAGTGTTTGTTCTACTGTTGGCTTCGACTAATAAAGCTTCGTCTTCTCCTGCTCTTGGCACATCTCCTACAATTGGTATAGTAGTGTTTTTTTCAATGTCTAATCTAGATTTAATTTTAGTATCCATTAATTGTAATACATAAATTACACCAGCTGGCAAGATTAATCCTAACAATAAAGCAGCCAAATATATAATTTGTTTTTTTGGTGAAATAGGAGTTACATTTGCTAAAGCGTGATCTATTACTTTTGCATTTGGTTCTGTTGCCGCTAGGCTTATTTCAGTTTCTTCTCTTTTTTCAAGTAAATAGGAATAAATTGCATCTTTGATGTTTTGTTTCCTGAAGATTTCTTTAAATAGTTTTTCCTGTGTTGGTACCTTAGCCATTTTACCGGTAAGTAAACTTCTTTGTGCGTCCAAATCCTTTTTTACAATATTGTAATTCACTAATGATTGATTTAGACTCGCTTCAATGTTTTCCTTTAAAGCGTTAATTTTTTGTTCTAATTGAAGTATAACAGTGTTTTTTGGTCCAGCACTTTTTAATTGTCTAGTTCTTAATAATACCAATTGATTATATTCTTCTATTAATGGAGATGCATTCTCTTCTGTAGATAATATGTTTGCTGGTAGTAAAACATCAACATTTGCTTGTCTAACATATTGTTGAAGCGTTTTTATTATGTTTATTTTAGTTTCGTTCTCAATGGAAGATTTTTCAAATGAACTCGCATTTTCTCTGAATATGGTAGCTTCAGTCTCAATATCAATTAAATTGTTTTCCTTTTTGAAAGTTTCTACTTCATTTTCAACATCATCTAATTCTTTTGCAAGAAGGTTAAGTCGGTCTTCGATAAATTTTGATGTTTTTTGGGCAACATAACGTTTGTCTTCGATTGCGTCATTGTTATAATTTTCTACTAATTTATCTAGAATGTCTTCTGCTTTTTCTGGAACTTCGTCAGAAAGTGTTAGTTCTATAACACTTGTGTTTTTTCCTAAATTAGTAATACTTAAATTTCCTCTATATTTACCAATAATACTTTTAATAGGTTGAAAACGTACTATATACTCATAATTAGCATTGAATTTCTTTAACATTTTTTTTGTTACAATAATTTTACCAAATGGTAATACTATGGTTTCTAAATAAGAAAATTCTCCTATTAAGTTATTGTTTGCATCAAACAACTTAAATTTATTGTTATTTATTCCCTGAATGAGTAAACTTCCTGATTCTTTTTTTTGACTTGTAATCCATGTAATATCTATAGGTACATTTTTATATGCATCACCTAATTTAATTTTTCCATTACTATAAAAAGAAACGGTAAGTCCTAAGTCACTGATGGTTTTTTCCATCAACGATCTTGAACGTAGCACTTCAATTTCGTTTTCAACATTATTTTTTACACCAGACATTTTAGTCATTTCAGAAAAGACTGCTAGTTCAGACGCCATTCCTCCTCTACGATCGTCTTTAACTTGAATTGTAGTGGCAGCTTGATAAATAGGTGTAGTATATCTCAAGTAAACATAGGCGATAGTTAAACCCACTATTAAAGAAATTACAAATGATTTCCAATGAATTAGATAAGGCCACAATATTGCTTTAATATTGATGTTTTCTGTTTGGTCAGGATTTATATTGTTTTGAGATTCCATTTTTATTTAATAGTTAGCGAAATAATTCCAATTAATAATGATAGAGCTGTAAGACCTACAGTCAAATTTGGACCAACACCTGAACTGTTTATTTTCGTTTTGTTAGGTTCAACGTATATAACATCATTTTGTACTAAATAGTAATAGGGTGATTGTATAAGATTTGGATCTCTTAAGTCTAATCTTTGAGTAATACTTTGACCATTCTGTTCTCTAATTAGTAGAATATTATCCCTTTTACCTTGAATTCCTAAATCACCAACCATTCCTAACGCTTCTAGAATTGTAATCCTTTCACTACTTACATTGATAGTGCCTGGTCGCATTACTTCTCCTAAAACTGTGATTTTGAAATTTTGAATTCTAATATCTACACGCGCATCTGCAATATGTTCTCTTAAGATAGATTGAATCTTATTTTGCGCTTCAATTCTTGTTAAGCCCGCAACAGAAATATTTCCAAGTATCGGAAAATTAATTTCTCCTTTTTTGTCAATCAAATATGTTAATTGGCGTTGTCGTTGTCCATCTTGAGCAACATTGTCGCCCATTATAATTATTTGTTTTAGGTTGTACGGTATTGTAATTTCAGGATTTTCTGAAGTAACTACTATTAATAAAATGTCATCCGATTGAAGTTTAACATCAGTTTTTATTACAGATGTTTTACTTTCGTTCATTCCATTTAGATAAACAATTTTTGATCTTGAAACACAACTTGAAGTTAGTGTTCCTAATAG
>CAZCIV010000260.1:0-4288 GCA_964498595.1 uncultured Flavobacterium sp. | reverse complement strand
TTGAAGCAAAAAATTGATTTTTATAAAAATATGCAGAAAAACTACAGCAATTTATCTTTCAATACCTTTTAATTTTGATTTGTTGAACATTTCAAACGAAAACTTAATGTTACATAATTTTTACAGAAACTTTGATTTGCTGTAAGGAAATAAAAATATTGATTATATATTTTATATAAAATTTGTTAATTATTGATAACAACCAAATCAACTAACTAAATATAATTTTTTATGAAAAAAATCTTAATGTCAACAGTAAGCTTACTGTTATTGGTTTCATGTAGTAATGATGAAACAAATTCCTCTACTAATTTAGCATCAACTAACAATCATGAATATCACAGGGGTTGTGCTTCTCATGAAGTTTTAGAACAACAGCTAAAAGAAGATCCTAATTTAGCTTCAAGAATGGAACAAATTGAAAGATTTACAGAAAATGCTTTAGCTAATGGAAGATTAGTTAATGGCAAAATTGAGATTCCTGTAGTTGTGAATGTTCTATATAAAACAGCTGCTGAAAATATTTCTTTAACACAAATACAATCTCAAATTGATGTATTAAACCAAGATTTTAATGCATTAAATAGCGATTTCAATCAAGTTCCAACAACATTTTCAGGTGTTAAAGCTAATGTTGGAATTTCATTTGTATTAGATGCTGTTTATAGAAAATCAACTACAAAAACATCATGGGGTACTCGTGATGCTATGAAAAAGACAAATCAAGGAGGAATTGCACCTACATCTCCAACTACTAAATTAAACTTATGGGTTTGTACAATTGGTGGTGGAATTTTAGGTTATGCACAATTCCCTGGAGGTTCATCTGCTACTGATGGAGTTGTAATTGATTCTAGATACTTTGGTACTACAGGAACAGCAACCGCACCTTTTAATAAAGGAAGAACGGCTACACATGAAGTAGGACACTGGATGAACTTAAGACATATATGGGGAGATACTACTTGCGGAAGCGATTTAGTAAGCGACACTCCTACTCATAATACCGCAAATTACGGAATGCCAGTATTCCCTCATTATTCAACATGTACTGGTACGCCTATAGAAATGACTATGAACTACATGGACTACACTGATGATGCAGGAATGTATATGTTTTCTAACGGTCAAAAAAGCAGAATGCTTGCAATTTTTGCTTCTGGAGGAGCTAGATTTTCGTTTGCGCAACCTTAATATATTAAATCATTTGACTTAATCTTTAAAACTCACCTATTATATGGTGAGTTTTTTTTATTTTAGCAAAAAAGAAATAATGACATCAAAAGAATTATCTCTAGGAATTGTAAGAGCAGTTGGAATAATTGCAGCTATTTCATTTCTGTTATTTTTCTTATATAAAATTACCACAGTAATTATCTACTGCATTGTATCTGTTGTTTTTACACTTTTATTGTACCCATTTGTTTTATTTTTAAGAAGAAAACTAAAATTCAGAAACACATTAGCCGTTGTTACTACATTAATATTAGTGATTCTTTTAATTTCGGGAATCATTTTACTTTTTGTACCCTTAATTGTTTCTCAAGGAGAAAACTTATCGCTTTTAGATATCAATTCTCTTGAAAATAATTACAACCAACTATTATCCGATGTTACACTTTATTTGAATTCTCACAATATAGATTTACAACAAATTGCTAAAAGTTCTAATTTAACGTCATTTTCAAATTTTGAATTCATTCCTAATTTTTTAAATAACATCGTAAGTACCATTGGAAATATCGGAATGGGGTTGGCATCGGTTTTATTCATTTCATTTTTCTTGCTAAAAGAGCGAATTACTTTCGCAACAGCTTTTAAAAATATTTTACCCGAAGAACAAAAAGAAAAAGTGCTTAACTCTATTGAAAAAATTAACGAAATGCTTTCTAGATATTTCTTAGGACTATTACTTCAATTGTTCATTATTTTAGTTTTATATTTTATTGTTTTTTTAATTTTTGGAGTCGATAATGCTTTAATAATTGCTTTATTGTGTGCTGTGTTCAATATCGTTCCTTATGTAGGTCCAATTATTGCAACTTTTGTAGCTGGAATATTAATTATGATTAGTAGCATTGGATCTGGTGCTGATTTTGCTTCTGAAACGTTGCCTACGACCATTTATGTTTTAATTGGAATGTTCGTTGTACAGTTGATTGACAATAATATAAGTTCGCCTATAATTTTTTCAAAAAGTACCAATTCACATCCTTTAGAAATTTTCTTAGTGATTTTGATTGCTGGAATTTTATTTGGCATTACCGGAATGATTATCGCTGTTCCGTTTTATACCTCATTAAAAGTAATTGGAAAAGAATTTTTACCCGAAAATAGAATCATCAAAGCCCTTACCAAAAACTTATAGTTTTGAATTTAGAATCTCTTTTACAAACAGAAATACAAGATTTTATCAACAAGAATCTGAATGAAGATAGCTCGAAATTAGCTTTAAAGAAAAATCCATTTCTTGAAGTAAATTATTCGGTTATCATCAATCAAATTATTGCTAAAAAGAAAGCGAAAGATAAACTCCCAACTTGGTTTTCATCTGAAAATATTATTTATCCTGAAAAAATATCTATCGAACAAACGTCTTCTGAAACTACAGCAAAATACAAAGCTTCCTTAGTTTCAGGAAAAAAAATGATTGATTGTTCAGGCGGATTTGGTATTGACGGTTATTACTTTTCTAAACAATTCCAATCCGTTATTCATTGTGAATTAAATGCTGATTTGTCTAAAATCGTAAAACATAATTTCGAAGTTTTAAAAGCAAATAATATTGAATGTTATCAAGGTGATAGCTCAGAAATTTTAGAAAATTTGAGTCAAAAGTTCGATTGTATTTACATTGATCCTTCGAGAAGAAATGATGCTAAAGGCAAAGTCTTCATGTTAGCGGATTGTTTGCCAAATGTAATTGATTTACAAGATTTTTATTATCAATTCACTAATACTCTTTTAATCAAAACTGCTCCTATTTTAGATCTTCATGCTGGCTTATTGGAATTAAAAAATGTATCAGAAATTCACATTGTTGCTGTGGATAATGAAGTAAAAGAATTGCTCTGGAAAATTGAGAAAAATTTCGATTCATCACCTGAAATTATAGCAGTTAATATCGAAAAAGAAAAACAAACGATTACAAAAATTGAAAGTTCAAAATCGTATTTTGCTTCGTATAGTTTACCCAAAAAATATCTCTACGAGCCCAATGCTTCTCTAATGAAATCAGGCGGATTTGAAGCCGTTTCCGAATTGTTTACTGTTGAAAAATTGCACCAACATTCGCATCTATATACTTCGGATGAACTTATTGATTTTCCGGGAAGAAAATTTCAAATTGATGCAATTGTTCCGTTTCAGAAAAAAGAAATTTCGCAACATGTTCAAGGTAAAAAAATGAATGTTTCTACACGAAATTTTCCCATAAACCCCGAGGAAATAAAGAAAAAGCACAAAATTACAGATGGTGGAACAGTTTTTGCATTTTTCACCACTAATATGAATAATGAAAAAATAATTTTATTTTGCACCAAATTATAATCCAAATGAAAAACTTTTTATCGCTTTTATTATTACTAACGTTAAGTGTAAACGCTCAAAACAAAGATTGTATTTACGATGTAGAAGAAAAAACCGATTCTACCTCGCTAAAAGTCTTACCCAATGTATTAATACACGAAAAAATATTTGGAAACACTAATGAATACTTATTCTTTGCGCTTTTAAACAATGATGGAGCACCAATGTTAAGTATTCAACAATTACAAAAAAGTAAAGATTTTATAAAAACGAATTGTATTGCTAAAAATTCAAAAATCGTTTTACAATTGATGAATGGAAAAATTATTACACTTTTAAGTTCTGATGAAGAATCCTGTAGTGCATTAAGTTATGACTCGAAAGAAAACAATAATATAAGAATTTTAACAGGTTATTTTTATTTCACCAAAACCAATTACGAAGATTTAAAAATTAGTCCAATTAGTTTAATGCGAATTCAATTTGCAGGAGAAACAAAAGATTACGTTTTAAAAAGCGAATTAAACTCCGAAACATTAAAAACTACTTCTAAACCAGATAGTTATTTTATGGAGTATTTGAAGTGTGTGGAATAAATTAGTTTTAAATATTAAAAATCATGAAACCAATTTATCTATTTATTTTAAGTTTAGTCCCTAGTTTGATAATTTCTCAAGAAATTAAATTTAAAACACCATCTGAAATAACATTAGAATTTATTAAAGATTTAAGAGATGATATTAAAGAAAAGTTTGATTTA
>CAZCIV010000259.1:0-4290 GCA_964498595.1 uncultured Flavobacterium sp. | reverse complement strand
AATAAAGCAGAAGTTTTAGATGCATGGTTTGGACGAACTGTAACGTATTCTGATCAACGTTTTGCTTATGAAGAAGCACAAAGTATCATCGAAACAAAATCAGACGTAATTCCAGCCGAAATTTCATTAACTGGAAGCGAATATATCGTTCCAAAACCAATTGTTGATGCAACACTTAAAATGGATGAATTAGCCAAAATTCTTCGTAGAAAAAGAATGGCAGCTGGAGCAATTTCGTTTGATAAAGTTGAAGTAAAATTCAATTTGAATGAAGAAGCGGAACCAATTGGAGTTTACTTTAAACAAAGTAAAGATGCGAATCATTTGATTGAAGAATTCATGTTGTTAGCGAATAGAAAAGTAGCAGAATACATTGGGAAACAAAAGAAAACTTTTATTTACAGAATTCACGATGAACCAAATGAAGATAAATTAATCAATCTTCAAACCGTGATTGCTAAGTTTGGTTATTCAATTAATTTCAAATCTAAAAAAGACATTTCGAATTCGTTAAATAATTTACTTTCAGAAGTTGTAGGTAAAAAAGAACAAAATTTAGTGGATACACTTACCATTCGAAGTATGAGTAAAGCGGCTTATTCAACTGAAAATATTGGTCACTACGGATTAGCTTTTGATTATTACAGTCATTTTACATCGCCAATTCGTCGTTATCCAGATGTAATGGCACACCGTTTGTTACAATATTACATAGATGGTGGAAAAAGTGTAAGTGAAGAAGAATACGAAGAAAAATGCCAACATTCTTCACAAATGGAAGCTTTAGCCGCTCAAGCCGAACGTGATTCTGTGAAATACATGCAAGTAAAATACATGCAAGATCACAAAGATGAAGAGTTTTTAGGTGTAATTTCTGGTGTAACCGAATGGGGAATTTATGTAGAAATCATCGAAAACAAATGCGAAGGAATGGTTAGAATTCGTGAAATTAGAGATGATTATTACACCTTTGATGATAAACAATATGCTTTAGTAGGTGAAGTTTCTAAAAACATTTTACAATTAGGAGACGAAGTTTACGTTAAAGTAAAAAATGCCGATTTAGTGAAAAAACAATTGGATTTTCATTATTTGAGAAAGAGAGAATAGTTATTTTTTTATAAGAATTTAAAAATATTAAAATGAAAAAAATAGTTTATAGTTTACTATTAATTAGTTCAATAGCTTTTGCACAAACCGAAAAAAACGTTGGTGATTTTACTAAAGTAACCGCATTTGATAAAATTGATGTCAACTTAGTGGCTTCATCTGAAAATAAAGTTGTTTTAAAAGGGGCCAATTCGCAAGAAGTAGAATTAGTAAATAAAAATGGCGAATTAAAAATCAGAATGCCTTTAACAAAAATGTTAAGTGGTGATGACGTTTCCGCTACGGTTTATTATAAAAAAATTGATGCTGTAGAAGCCAATGAAGGTAGTAGAATTGCATCCAAAGATGAAATTTCTGCGATTAATTTTGATATCATTTGTAAAGAAGGTTCTGAAATTAAACTTACTAATTTACAAGCCGATAGATTGCAAGTTCGTGTTTCGCAAGGAAGTATTGTAACTACAAAAGGAACAGTTAAAAACCAAGATATTGTATCGAATTCAGGTGGAAAATACGATGGTCAAGATTGTAAAACACAACAAACCGTTGTAACTGTAAATGCTGGCGGAATGGCAAATGTATATGCAACTGATTTTGTGGATGCTAAAACAAGAGCTGGTGGAGAAATCACTATTTATGGGAAACCAAAACAAATCAACGAAAAGAAAATAGCCGGAGGAACTATCGAACAAGCTAAATAATAGTAATCAGTGTTCAGTTTTTAGTTGGCAGATTTTTTCGTAAATTCGTATTTTATTAAATGCACTGAACACTTATAACTCAATACTGAACACTTGTACTTACACGATATACTTACCGCAATTCCTTGGGGACTTTTGTTAGCTTTTTCAATTGGTCCTGGTTTTTTTGTTTTACTTGAAACCAGTATTACCAAAGGGTTTAGAGCAGCTTTTGTTTTTGATTTAGGAATTGTTTTTGGTGATATTATCTTTATTTTAATTGCGTATTTAAGTACTAATCAACTATTAGAACAATTAAAAGATAATCCAACACTTTTTGTTATTGGTGGAATTATTATGTTGGCTTACGGATTGATTTCGTTCATAATGCTAAAACGAAATTTCCAAAAACAACAAGTAATAGAACAAGACGATGATAACATTCCTAAAAAGAACTATTTTGCTTTATTCTTCAAAGGTTTTTTATTGAATTTCATTAACATTGGAGTTCTAGGTTTTTGGATGATGATTATCATTACTTACGGACCTCAAATGGAAATGAATACTTCACGAATTTCCATCTTTTTTGCTGCTATTTTATTCTTTTATTTAGCTTTTGATGTAGCAAAAATTCTATTAGCAAAACAACTAAAACACCGATTAACACCAGTTAATATCTATAAAATTAAACGTGTAATTAGTGTAGTAATTTTAATTTTCGGATTGTTTTTTATCCTCCAAGGTTTCTTCCCAAAAGAAAAAGAAATGATTACTAATAAGTTGTTGCCTGATACTGCAGTTACTGAATAATTTTAAACCTTCATACTATGAAAAAGCTTCTATTATTCCTATTTATAATTTGTTTTCATAGTTATGCTCAAGACACTATTCCAGCTGCAAAAAGCGTAGTTGCTTTAGATAGAATGAACGTGGTTTATCGTGGTGTTCCAAACCCTATTTCAATTGCAGTAAATAATGCTAAATCGTATGCTATTTCGGGAAAAGGAGTTTCAAAAAAAGAGGATGGTAGTTATGTTCTTCGTCCAGGTTCTGGTAATGAAACCAAAGTATTCGTTGAAATAGAAAATTTTGATGGTACAAAAGTTATTGAAGAGCATGTATTTAGAATTAAAGGATTGCCTGCGCCAATAGGTACTTTAAATGGTGAATATAGTACTAATGGAAATTTATTTTTTTCTTTAAAAGAACTTGAAGAAGCTGAAATTAGTTTTAAGTTTATTGATTTTCTATTCCCAATTGATTTAAATGTTACACGTTTTTCTATAAAAGTTTCTAATTATCCAATTGTTAATATTGAAGGAAACAAAATTACTAGTGAAGTTTTTAATTTATTAAAGAAAGCTAGAAAGAATGATTTAATTGTTATTAGCCATATTAGAGCTAAGTATATGGAAGGTGATGGTTATCATAAATCAATAGGACCAATTATTTTTCAAATTATTAAATAAAAACTCTCCTAATTATTTGAAGGTTTTAGAGACATCACCTTAACATCTTTAATTAATTTTTCTTAAAAATTAAAACAAAAAAAGAGCTACTATTTGCTTTGCCTGTTTACTTTGTTCGAGTCTAGTAACTCTTTAGAGGCATCGCCAGGATTCGATATATCTTTTAATTAATTTTTTCTAAAAATTATTACATAAAAAAACCTCCAAGTTTCCTTGAAGGTTTTAGAGGCATCGCCCGGATTCGAACCGGGGTAGACGGTTTTGCAGACCGCTGCCTAGCCGCTCGGCCACGACGCCATTGTTTGAACGGACTGCAAATTTACATTTTATTTCCTCTTTTCCAAAAATATTAAGCATTTATTAAGTACAAATATTTAGTTTTAAAGTTTAATTTTGTGCAAAACAAATAGTTAATTAATTATGAAGAATTTACGTTACTTAAAACCTATATTTAGTTTTTTCTTAATCGGTTTATCTATAACCACTATTAGTAGAATTCTTTTGTTTTTTGTGTTCAAAGAACGTGTTGTGGAGAATCCTAACTATGGACAATTGTTTCTAATTGGTTTTCGTTTCGATTTAATTTTAATGTGTTACATCGCATTTTTACCAACAGTTTTAATTTCATTACTTCCCGATTCGGTTTTAAAACACTTCAAAAAGTTCTTCAACTTTTACTTTATCTTCTTTTTGTTTTTGTTTCTGTTAATGGAGTTATCAACATTAGATTTTATCAATCAATACGATACACGTCCAAATCGTTTATTTTTAGATTATTTAATTTATCCTAAAGAAGTAGTAGGAACGCTGTTAAAAAGTTATTTACCTTCTTTAATCATCACTACTATTTTACTTGGAATTGCTTTGTTTTTTGCTTTTAAACACGGTAAAAAAATATTTTATCCATTTGATAGTACTTACAAAACTAAGTTGTTATTATTTCCTTTAGTTGCTTTCTTTTTGTTTTTTGGAGCTAGAGGTAGTTTAACTTCTAAACGTCCTATAAATGCTAGTAATGCCATCTTTTGTTC
>CAZCIV010000258.1:0-4305 GCA_964498595.1 uncultured Flavobacterium sp. | reverse complement strand
GATTTTATATCATATTTCTCATAATTAACTTTTTTAGATGAATCGAGGTGTAAATTAATTAATTTTTCAAATTCATCAATTTTAATATCGAGAGGTTTAACAGATACAAAACTTGAACGTACCCAAGTTCCTGAATTTGAAGAATTAAAAGTTTCAATTATATATTCATTTGGATATTGAATTACATGAATCAAACTCTCGTTTGTTTTAAATAACTTATTTAGTAAATTCTGAATCAAAAGATCTTTTATGTTTAAAAAGTTAAATATTGTAATTTCAAATATACCAAATTCCCTCCAAACTCTTACAAAATCTCTTCCACATGTTTCTTAATATTCGAAGCCATTTTTGTCATGGGCAAATCGTTGGCGTCGGTGCCAAATGGATCTTCGATTTCTTCGGCGATTAATTCTAAACTCGCTAAAACATAAAAGATAAAAATCACTACTGGAATTACGTAATAACCTAAACTAAATACAAATCCGAAAGGCAATGTCATCACAAAAAAGAAGATGAATTTTTTGATAAACGAACTGTAAGAGTAGGGAATAGGCGTGTTTTTAATACGTTCGCAAGCGCCACAAATATCGGTAAACGATTGTAATTCGGAATTGATAATGTAAAATTGGTCACCCGAAATTTTTCCAGATTTGTACAAATCATTTGCTTTTTGAAACAGCATTTTTGCCACTTGATTGGGGCGGTGTTTGTGATGATCGATTTCCAAATCCAAACCTTCAAACAACATTTTGCTAACATCTTCATTCAATAAATGTTTGGAAAGCACCGATGCATAAGCTGGAATCACTTTTCTGTAGAAATTTCTATCATTTTCATCAGACAAATAAGCGGAAAGTTTCAAGGCTAAATTTCGACTATTATTTACTAATGAACCCCATTGTTTACGACCTTCCCACCAGCGGTCATAAGCCGTATTAGTTCGGTAAGCCAATAATAACGATAACACAAAACCTACAGTGGTGTGCATTATATTCAAGTTCTTTACATGACTGGTTTCGGAAAGTTTCCAATATTCGATTTCCAAATACGCTATTCCGTAAGAATATAATCCAATGAAAAACATCATAGGAATTAGTTGGCGAAACGTATCCGATTCGTGAAATCGAAAGATAAAAGTAATCCAGTCTTTAGGGTTGTATTGAACCATATTTTAGTGATTAGTGAAAAGTGATTAGTGAAAAGCTGATTTTCGACTTCACAGTTTCACAATTAAACATTTTAACAAATCTAAAAATATTAATTCAATTCTAAAGTACCTGCTAATTCTTTTAAGTTAATTTCTGAAAGTTTGGTTACATATTGTGCATTCGAATAACGTACCGATGCTTCAACAAAGTTTTGTTGAGCGGTTCTAAATTCAATTGTAGTTATGGTTCCGATTTTGAATTTAGCCAATGTAATATCCAAATTTTGCTTGGCAATTTCTAGGTTTTTTTCTTCCACTTTTACCAATTCTAAATTGGTTTGATAACTCGCATATAACGAAGCCAATTGTGATGTTAATGACAATTTTTGTTGCTCTAAAAGGAGTTCTGCATTTTCAACTTGATATTTCGCTACTTTTTCGTTTCTGTTTTGAAGAAAGCCATTAAAAATAGGCACAGTTGCTGTTACTCCATACACAAAACCTTGTCCAGATGATTGTGTGATGAATCCCAAAGAAGCTTCCGAACGCGTAAAATTATACCCTGAAGTAATGCGAACCGTTGGATAGCGATTACCTTTGACTTGTTTCAAATTCAAATCGGCTACTTTTTTAGATAGAATTTGCGCTTGTAGTTGCGGATTTTGTTTTTCGGCGGTCGATTTTAGTTCGTTAAAATCAAAATTTTGCTGAAAAGAAACTTCTTTAGCGACAGTAAAATCGATTTGTGTATCGCGAACTAATAATTCATTCAATCTGATTTTACTGATTTTGATGAGTTCTTTTTGTCTCAATTGCAAACTTAAATCGCTATTCAAATCTACTTGCGCATTTAAAACTTCTAATTTTGAAGCTTTTCCAATACTAAAACGATTTTGAGCGGTAGTTAAGCGTTGGTTTGAAATCACAATCGCGGTATCAATTGAAGCTAAAACTTGTTGTTGCTGTACCAAATCGAAATACGTTGTATATACATCGCTAATTCGGGTTAAAATGGCTGTTTGTAATTCGGCTTTTCCTTGTTGTTCTAAAACGTTTAATTGTTCTTTTCTGGCAAACATACTTAACCCATCGAAAATCGTCCAATCTAAACCAACGCCATACGTTAAATTCATATTTTTAGCATTGTCTAGCTTTCTTTCAGAACCATCAGCTTGCGTTTGTGTGGTATTGAATTGACTGTTATTATTGGTGAAATTTGCATTCAAAGCAGGTAACATTCCAGCATTTGCTAAATTGTTATTGGTTGCATCAATTTTAGAATTATTTTCAGCAATTTTAATGTCGTAATTGTTTTCCAAGGCAATTTTTACAACATCTTCAAGCGAAAGTAATTCTTGTGCTTGTAATGAAAATCCAATTAAAAAAATGAATATATAAGTATATAAATTTCGCATAGTGTTTTTATGTTTTCACCGCAGATTCGCAGATTTTTTTTTGTTCTTAAATGTTTTTTTATTGAATACTTATAGATTATGTCGATTCAAATTATTCTTTACATTTTAATTTGCGAATCTGCGGTTTATTTTATTTCTCTAAAGCATCTAAATTATCAAATTCTGGTCGGTGTTTTTTGGTTCTTGACCACATTAAATAGATTGAAGGAATAACAAATAAGGTTAAAATTAATGAAAACAATGTTCCACCTACAATTACAACTCCCATTCCCATTCTACTTGCTGATGCGGCTCCAAGTGATAAAGCAATAGGTAAAGCTCCTAAAGCAATGGCTAAACTGGTCATTAAAATTGGTCGTAAACGCGCTTCCGAAGCTTCTAAAATGGCATCGTATTTTGATTTCCCTTGTTCTCGAAGTTGGTTCGCAAATTCGACTATCAAAATTCCGTTTTTGGTTACGAGTCCAATCAGCATGACGGTTCCAATTTGACTAAAAATATTCCAAGTTTGGCCAAATAACCATAGCGAGAATAATGCTCCGGCTACCGCCATTGGTACAGTTAAAATAATAATAAACGGGTCAATGAAACTTTCAAACTGAGCTGCTAAAATCAAATAGATTAACAATAATGCCAATCCGAAAGCGAAAGAAGTATTGGAACTACTTTCCACGAAGTCACGAGATTCACCACCTAAATCGGTTGTAAAAGTATCGTCTAACACTTTTTCTTTGATCTCGTCCATAGCGTTGATACCGTCAATCATACTTTTTCCAGGTGCTAAACCTGCTGAAACCGTTGCCGACATGTAACGATTGTTATGGAATAATTGTGGTGGATTACTTTGTTCTTCCACCTCAACTACGTTGTCTAATTGGATTAATTCACCCGCTTTGTTTTTTACGAACATCGAAGTTAAATCCAATGGAGCATCGCGGTCTTTTTCGTCAAATTGACCAATGACTTGATATTGTTTTCCGTTTTGCATGAAATAACCAAAACGTTGTCCACTTAATGATAGTTGTAAAGTTTGCGCCACATCTAAAACCGAAATGCCTAAACTTTCTGCTTTTTCACGATTAATCGTTACGTTGATTTCAGGTTTATTGAATTTTAAATTCACATCTACATTCGAGAAAGTTTCGTTTTTACTCGCTTCTTCCATGAATTGTGGAATTTTTTCTCTTAATTTTTCAAAATTCGGAGCTTGAATAATGTATTGAATTGGCAAACCACCACGTCTGTTTACAGAAATAGTAGGTTGTTCCGAAACATTTACTTTGGCTTGTGGATATTTTTTAGTCCATTTGTTTAAATCGTCAACAATTTCTTTTTGCGATTTTTCTCGTTCGCTTGGGTCAACCAATGCTAAACGAACTCTTCCTGCATTTACTGAGGAAGATAAAAATCCTGGTGAAGTAATTACCAATGCTACTTTCTTTTCAGGAATCGAATCGTTGATTAATTTAGATAAATCGTCCATAAAACGATCGGTATATTCGTATGTTGCACCTTCTGGAGTAGTTACACTAATAATTCCTAAACTTCTATCATCGTAAGGAGCAGTTTCTTTTGGAAGAATGGCAAAAAATAACACAATCAATCCGATACAAGCTCCGATAATTGGGAAACTCAACCATTTTCTTTTTAAGAAATTAGTTAATGCATTCGCATATCCAGTATTTAAGCTTACGAAGAATGGTTCTGTAGCTTCATAAAATTTGGTTTTTTTTTGTTCGCCAC
>CAZCIV010000257.1:0-4309 GCA_964498595.1 uncultured Flavobacterium sp. | reverse complement strand
CTCAAATCTCTAATTTAGATTTGAATAACGATAATTATGTCGATTATTTAAGAGTTATTGAAACAGTTGAAGGAAATGTTCATTTAGTTGTGGTGCAAGCTGTTTTGGAAAAAGATGTTTTTCAAGATGTAGCAACCATTGAAGTAGAACGAGATAGCAATAACCGAGTTCAAGTGCAAGTTGTTGGCGATGTTTATATGTATGGTACGAATTATATTTATGAGCCCGTTTATGTGCATACTCCAATAATTTATACTACTTTTTGGGTAGGAAATTATCGTCCGTATTATTCATCATGGTATTGGGGTTATTATCCTAGTTACTATAGCTACTGGAATCCATTCCCAATTTTTAGATATAGAAATCACATTCATCTTCATATAAATTTTGGCCACAGTTATCATTATGTTTCACACAGAAGATGTGCTTCGGTTTATAACAATTATTATGCAAGCAGAGGAAATGGTTACGAAAGAATGCATCCAAATCGTTCTTTCGCACACAGAAATTCTGGATATTCAAACCGATATGAGTTAGATTCAAGAAGAAACATCAATTCTCCGAGAAATAGAAGCGAAATAACTTCAAACTCACCAAGAGGAAATCGTGAAACAAGAGAATTTAACGGAACAACGCCAAGAACTAGAACAGAAACAAGTAATCCAAGAAATAACGGAACAAGAGGAAATTCTGGTACAAGAGTTGTAACTGAAAACAGAAGTAATTCTCCAAGAGACAGAGGAACAATAACAAGTAATAGTAACAGAGGAAATTCCGAAGTTAGAGGAAATTCTTCAAGAGGTAACTCACAACCACGAAATAGCGCTCCACGAGGCAATTCAAACTCAAGAGGTTCCGAAGGAAGAGGAAACGGAAGAGGATAAATATTAAAGCTGTCAATTTTGGCAGCTTTTTTATTTTTATTCGTATCTTTGCAGGCTGATTTAAAATAAATAATGAGATTACACAGGAATTTAGTGTTCACAACAATCGATTCGCTAATGGCGATTTTTAACGAAGGTGAATACGCTGATAAAGTTGTTGCTAGAGCTTTAAAAAAAGACAAACGTTGGGGAAGTCACGATAGAAAATTCGTTGCTGAAACCATTTATGAAATCGTAAGATGGAAACGTTTATACACCGAAATTGCAGAGGTGAAAGAACCTTTTGATAGAGATAAAATTTGGAGAATATTTGCCGTTTGGGCAGTATTAAGAGGTTACACCCTACCCGATTGGAAATATTTTGAAGATACACCGGTTAGAAGAATCAAAGGAAAATTTGACGAATTAACAAAAACTAGAAAATTCAGAGAATCTATTCCAGATTGGATGGACGAATTGGGTGTTAAGGAATTAGGTGAAGAAACTTGGACCAAAGAATTAGCAGCTCAAAACGAACAAGCGAAAGTAATTTTAAGAGTCAATAAACTTAAAACTACCAAAGAAAAATTAAGAGCCATCTTAATGGATTTGAATATTGAAACCGAGTTTCACAAAGATTATCCAGATGCTTTAATTTTAACCGAAAGAGCTAATGTTTTTTTAACAGATGCTTTTAAAGATGGTTTGTTTGAAGTACAAGATGCTTCTTCTCAATTAGTGGCTTATTTCTTGGATGTTCAGCCAGGAATGCGAGTTGTGGATACTTGTGCTGGTGCTGGTGGAAAAACCTTGCATTTGGCTTCTTTAATGGAAAATAAAGGCCAATTAATTGCTATGGATTTATACGAAAGTAAATTAAAGCAATTGAAAATTCGTGCTAAAAGAAACGGCGCTTTCAACATTGAACCAAGAGTTATTGAAAGTACTAAAACGATAAAAAAATTACACGAAAAAGCCGATAGAGTTTTAATCGATGCACCTTGTAGTGGATTAGGAGTTTTAAAAAGAAACCCTGATAGCAAATGGAAATTACAACCTGAATTTATTGATAACATTCGTAAAGTTCAGGCTGAAGTATTAGAAAATTATTCAAAAATTGTAAAACCAGGCGGAAAGCTAGTGTATGCTACTTGTTCCGTATTACCTTCAGAAAATCAAGAACAAATTAAGCATTTCTTAAGCACTGAGATTGGAAAAGAGTTTACATTTGTCAAAGATCAAAAAGTCTTAGCAAGTGAAAGCGGTTTCGATGGGTTTTATATGGCATTATTAGAAAGAAAAAATAAATAGATATGAAAAAAAATTACTTACTAACCCTATTATTGTGTTCCGCTGTCGGATTTGCACAAATTCCTACTGGATATTATAATACCGCAACTGGAACCGGTTTAACCTTAAAAACAAATCTAAAAAAAATTATTGATAATGTAAGCGATGGAATTCCTTCAGAGCACTTACATTCAGATCAAGGTTATGCTGCGTTATGGACACTTTATACTCATACTGCATTTAGAGATAATTATTATGAAAATGATGGTAGTTTATTAGATATGTATTCTGAAAATCCTTCTGGAGCTGATTCTTACAACTATACAACAACTTCTCAACAATGTGGGTCATATAGTGGAGAGGGTGATTGTTATAACAGAGAACATTTAATTCCTCAATCCTACTTCGATGGATATGCTACTAACCCAATGAAAAATGACCCATTTTTTGTAGTTCCATCAGATGGAAAAGTAAATGGGGACAGGAATAATTTACCTTTTGGAAAAGTTGGTACGGCAACATATACTTCTCAAAATGGTTCTAAAAGAGGAAATGGTATAAATTCTGGATATGCTTTAGGGTATTCTGGTGTTGTATTTGAACCTATTGACGAATTTAAAGGTGATATAGCACGAGCATTTTTCTATTTTGCTACACGATATGAAGATAATATGGATGAGTTTTATAGTACAGCAAATGCTGCTACATGTGAAGCTAAAAATATGTTTGATGGTTCAACTGGACGTGCATTTACAAATCCTTTTTTAGATATTTTATATAAATGGCATACTGATGATCCGGTAAGTGCTAAAGAAATAGCTATTAATAACGATATTTATTACAATCATCAAAGTAATAGAAACCCATATATTGATCATCCTGAGTATGTTGGTTTAGTTTGGAATAGTTTTTTGTCTAACCCATCGTTTGCATTTGAAAATTCAATTTCAATTTACCCAAATCCAGCTGTAAACAACGAAGTTACAATTTCATCTGAAACGGAATTAAAATCAATTGTTTTATACAATATTAACGGACAAATCATCCAAGAAATTAAAAATCCTACACGTGTTGATAATTCATATAAAGTGAATAATTTACCTAGTGGATTTTATTTAGTTCAAATGGCTTCTGAAAATGCTATTGCAACTAAGAAACTTATTGTAAATTAAGATTCAAAGCATATAAAATAGAAAAGTCTCATCAAATAAATGATGAGACTTTTTTTATGAAACAAAAAGAGTGATAAAGCTAAAACTCCATCACTCTTTTACCCTATTAACTTAAATATTTAATGACAATTGGCTTCTGATTGTACAAATAAACTCATATTACTTGGTGATAAATATGGAATATCCAACCCTAAACCTCTTATAATAAATAACATTCCTATAATTACCGCTACAAACGGTATTGCTTTTTGAATGGTTCCTCTAAATGAAAATGAAACTAAATTAGAAACATATACCACAGCAGCAAGCATTGGTATCGTTCCAATTCCAAATAAAATCATATAAAGTACACTTAATGAAATACTTTGCATTGCAATGGCTCCAAAAAGTGCAACGTAAACCATTCCGCAAGGTAAAAAACCATTTAATAATCCAATCGTGAATAACGATTTGTAGCTTTTGTTTTTAAATTGTTGCCCTAAACTTGATTTTACTTTCGTAATGAGACGATAAACTGGTTTTGAAAAATTATATTTAGCAAATACTTTTTCAGGAATTAATGCTACTAAAATCATCAAAACCCCAACGATTATCGAAAGTTGTTGTTGCATTCCTGCTAAATAAAAACTTCTACCTAAGATTCCAAAAATTAAACCTAATAAACCATAAGCGGTTAACTTGCCAATATGATATGTTATAATTTGAGTTACTTTTTTAGCCTCGTTGCTTCTATCTACTGGTAACATCATAGCAATTGGACCGCACATTCCGATGCAGTGAAAGCTACTAATTAATCCGAATATAAAAGCTGAATACAACATCAATTACAAATTACAAATTCAAGAACAAGTTCAAAGTCAAAAGAAAGAAATTATTCCATTCTAAATGAATCTTTGTTCAAATACTTCACACCATCGTATTCCCAATCGATAGAAATGTCCCAAAGACCGCCAGCCAAATTACTTTTAGGTATGAGCAAATGTG
>CAZCIV010000256.1:0-4314 GCA_964498595.1 uncultured Flavobacterium sp. | reverse complement strand
GCGGCTGGTTTTTCACCTTCAAACAACGTTTCAAAAGATAGTTTTTCGTATTCCAAAACATCTAAACAAGCACCTAAAATTTTACCAGATTTCAACCCTTCAACCAAATCTGCTGTTACTACTGAATTTCCTCTTGCCGTATTAATCAACCAAAATGATTTTTTGAATTTATTAATGAAATCCGAATTAATCATTTTATCAGTTTCTGGAGTCCAAGGCGTGTGCAAACTCAGAACATCGGCTCTTTCTTGAAGTTCGGATAATGAAACTTGAGTGGCATTGGTATCACTCATATTCGGTAAAATATCATGACATAAAACGGTTACGTCAAATCCGCGTAATTTTTTTGCGAATGATTTTCCCATGTTGCCATAACCGATAATTCCAATCGTTTTGCCTTCTAACTCATGACCGCGATTGGCTTCACGCTTCCATTGACCGGATTTCACTTCGTTATTGGCTTTGTTTAGATTATTAAAAAGCGACAATAACATTCCGATAGCATGTTCGCCAACGGCATTGGCATTTCCCTCTGGAGCAGCGATTAAATGAATTCCTTTCGCTGTAGCGTAATCACAATCGATACTTTCTAAACCTGCGCCAACACGAGCGATGAATTGCAAATTCGTGGCTTTATCTAAAAAGGTTTTATCAATTTTAAAACGACTACGAATGACAATACCATGATAGTTTTCAATTTTAGCTTCTACTTCTTGTTTGGATGAAGTAAAATCAGCTTCATTTTGAAAACCGGCTTGTTGTAATTGTTCCCAAAGTAAGGGATGATTGCTATCGATGTGAAGTATTTTGATATTGGCTACATTCATGATTTTTTATTGAAATATAAAAGTACAAGAAAAATTGATTCAAAAAAAATGAGGCCCATTCGACCTCATTAATTTTTACATGCTCAACCAAGTTTCTGGATTTAAAGTTGTGGTATTTTGCAACACTAAAAACTTAATCACCGCTTTACCTGATGAATCTGTGTGGATTTTTCCAATATTTTGTTTGATACTTACTTTTTGTCCTTTCGTAACACTTACAGATGATAAATTCAAATATACGGTGATAAAATCTCCATGCTGAATGTAAACCGCTTTATTATTCGCAGAAATCACCTGAACTTGTAATACTTCCCCACCAAAAACTGCTCTAGCTGACGAACCTGGTTCGGTTGAAATTTCAACACCACTGTTGTGAATCGTTAGGTTTTTATGAATCGGATGCGGTTGATCGCCGTGTTTCAATGAAACATATCCTTTTGCTACTGGCCAAGGTAATTTTCCTTTATTCGCTTTAAAATTATCAGAAGCCACTTTTCCTTCCGCAGTTAAAACAAATTTTGAAGCTGCAGTGGTTCCTGATTTTGGAGCTGTAGTTCCTGATTTTGCAGCGTTACGTTTGTTAGCAGCGGCAATTTCGGCAGCAATTAATTTTTTAATTTTAGCGTCTATCTCTTTCGCCTCCTTTTGTTTTTTGCTAATTTCTGCAGACAGTTTCTTCTTATCTTTTTGAATTAGTTTTACTAAACGCTCTTGTTCTTTCTTTTCTTTTTCTAATTCTTGTTTTTCTTTTTCTGTTTGTTGCAGCACTATTTCTTTCTCTTTTTTGCTTTCAGACAGTCGTTTTTCGGCTTCAACTAATTTCTTTTGTTTTTCTTTAATTTCTTCCCCTTGCATTTTTCTAAATCCAGCGTACTGTTTCATATACTGAATACGTTTATACGCTTGAAGAAAATTTTCTGAAGAAAGAATAAACATGATTCTACTTTGCTCGTTTCTACTTTTATATGATTTTACAATCATTTTTTCGTAGTCTTCTTTCAATACTTTCAATTCTCTATTTAACTTATTCATTTCTAACTGCGTTAAATAGATTTCATCACTTAAAATACGGGTTTGCTTCGCCGTTGTATTCAATAATTTTTGTCTTAATTGAATCAATTGCTTTTGTTGATTTATTTGAGTTAAAACCGATTTTTCTTTCTTTTTCTCAGCTTCTAAACGCGATTTGTTTTCTGAAATTTCTTTCAGAATTTGTGCTTTGCGTTCTTCTAACTTTTGCTGTTCAGAAGGTTGAGCAAAACATAAGGTTGTAATGAAAAATAAAAATGCGACTTTAAGAAATTGATTCATGCAATGAGGATTTTTACAAAGGTAGTTTTTTTACTTAAATAAAAAATTAATTGATTTCAACCGCGGTGTAACCACTGGGTACTGAATAAGGATAACTCAAATTCTCGTTAAATGTTGTGTGCTTGTATTCAATATCAATCGTTACTTTGTCTTTTTGCTCTGCTTTAATGTTGATTTCGTTTGGTAAGAACATCCCTTTTTCTTCTTTATAGGATGGATAACGAATTTCTAAATTTCGGTTTTGACTTGCTTGAGCAATGGTTTCCTTTTCTAACAAATAATTACCTCCTTCAAAATAAAACTCTTTAGTTATATCGGAATCTTTTGGTAACGACAATTTAAACATTTTCTCTACGACTTCAGAAATCCATTTGTCTTTCGTTAAATCATCAATAGCTTTTCCAAGAAATAAATTTTGCACTTTATTAAAATCCAAATCGGTTCCTAACCAATTGCTTAACATACTGAAATCGCCTTCAAAATAAGTGTTGTTTATCTTTTCGTAATAACTCACTTTTGTTGGAGTTATCATCGCTTTTGCCATAGGAATTCCTAAAAACTTAATGTTTATCCAAATGATTTCATCTTTTTTAATTCGAATATCAGCATTTAGAGAATGTGATTGCTTTTCATCTTCGTACTTTGCATTTGCTCTAATGCTCAAGGTTTTAAAATCGTGTTGATTTTTGTAATGCCCTTTGATTACTTTAGAAACTTCGGTGTTTTCATTGGCAGCTGCTGTTGCAACGGTTTGCTTTGATTTACATCCGATTAAAAAAACGATTAAAATGGCTGATATAATTGACTTCATTTATTTTTGTAATTGCTTTAATTTGTTGGTATACACTTGTTTTTTAGCATTATCATTCAAATTTTCGCAACTGATAATTAACTGTTTATAAAAATTAGCTTCTAATGGTTGGTTCTCCACTACAAAATCCAAGCCATTTTCTAAAGTACTTTTAGCTTTCTTAAATTCTTTCAACTTGTTATAACCCAAACCTGCATAAAAATAAAAACCCGATTGCGTTGGAAAAGATTCCAAATATTCTTCAGCTTTCTTAGTTACCAACTGAAAATCTTGCTTCTGAATTAACACTTCTAAATACAATTCCATCGCTTCTACATCATCCGAATTTCTTTTGATTCCTTTCTCGAAATAGTAAGCTGTTTTTTCCAAATCGTTCTTTTTCCAGAAAAATTTAGCTAGTTCTTTCGATACATTGATTTCTTTGTCATCATCAAAATACGGAATTGCTTTGTCAAGATCTTTAAAATACGTTGGGTTTTTAACAGCGAAAATCAAGAACTCATTAAAAACACGATGTTTGATTTTTAAATCCATTCGTTCGTTGTCCAAAACTTTGAACATCGATTTTGAAGCGTTTTCTCCATCGTTATTAGTCAGATGAAATTTTACCAAACTTACATGTGCCCAATCGGAATTTGGGATTTCTTTTTCTAATTGTTTTGCAACTTCAAAAGCCTTATCTTCCTGATTAAAACTTGAGTATAAAACAATCAAATCAATATAATTTTGTTCGTATTTTGGATTTTTTTTGATAGCTTCTTCTAATTGTTCTTTCTGCGGTTTTGAATAAGCATTCGATTCTTGAATCTTTAATTTATAGTATTCCATTGTACTGGTCAACTTGGATTTCGATTCCATATCCTTCAACAAATCCAATGCTTTTCCGTGTTGATTAGTGTTCATATAAAGTGAAACCAAATCTTCTTTCATATTGGCATCAAACTCTACTAATTTTTCAACTATGGGAATTGATTTTTGGTAATCTTTGGTTTGATAATACACATCATACAATCCGTTCCAATACCAACGTTGTTTGTTGTCGAACTCAATCGCTTTTTTGAAGGCATTTTCCGCCTCAACATAATTCCTTAAGCTTAAATAATTTTTACCTAACTCATATTGAAAAGCCGCATTTTTAGGTTCTTTATCGATACATTTTTGAATCGCCACAATAGCTTTATCGTAATTTTCGATGCCACGTTGTTTCATGGCTTCGTAAAAATTATTTTCCAATTGGTCATCCACCAAAGCAATCGCATCGGGATTTTCTTGCGCCAACAAGTGATTCCCAAAACTAAAAAGCAGGAACGCCAAAAAAGCTATGTGTTTTTTCTTTATCATCTATTCTAAAACCGAATAATCTCC
>CAZCIV010000255.1:0-4338 GCA_964498595.1 uncultured Flavobacterium sp. | reverse complement strand
TCGTTTTTAGAAATTTCAACGTTGATTCTACGACCGTTCATGTCATATCCGTTAAGAATAGACATTACTTTGTCAGTATGCTCACCATCTGTATTAAAGAAAGAGAAACCTTCTTTCACGTCTACTTTGAAAACGTCATCTCTACCTAAATCTAAAGTTTCTTTGATGAAATCTTTTAACTGCATCCAATCGAAATCATCTCTTGCACCAATATTGATGAAATAACGAACTGGATCACCCGCTCTAATTTCTCTTGGTTCAGAACTTCTTTCACTTTTTTCAGAAGCAATATCGCGTTTCTTTTTATAATAGTTTAAGAATCTATTGAATTCTACAGAAACCATTCTTTTAATCAATTCTTCTTTAGATAAATCTTGGAAAACTTCATAAATAGAAGGTAAGTAGTTGTCAATTTCGTGATCAACTTCTGTATCGTGAATTTTGTTTGCTAAATGCAATAACTGAATTTCGCAGATTTCAATTCCTGAAGGAATTGTTTTTTCTTCAAATTTTTGTTTGATGATACGTTCAATTGAGTGGATTTTTCTCAACTCACTTTTCGTAACGATTACAATTGAAGTTCCTAATTTTCCAGCTCTACCTGTTCTTCCTGAACGGTGGTTGTAGGTTTCAATTTCGTCTGGTAATTGATAATTTACTACGTGAGTTACATTATCAACGTCAATTCCACGAGCTGCCACGTCAGTAGCAACCAACATTTGAATTTGACGACCACGGAATGATTTCATTACGCCATCACGTTGTGCTTGCGATAAATCTCCATGTAAAGCTGCTGCATTGTAGCCATCTTCGATTAATTTTTCAGCAACTGCTTGTGTATCACGTTTTGTTCTACAAAAAACTACTGAGAAAATGTCTGGATTAGCATCTGCTAAACGTTTTAAAGCTTCGTAACGGTCTCTTGCGTTTACAACGTAATATTCGTGAGAAACGGTAGCCGAACCTGAGTTTTTGTGTCCAACTGTAATTTCTTCAGGATTAGACATAAATTGTTTTGCAATACGCGCTACTTCTGCAGGCATTGTTGCTGAGAATAACCAAGTGTTTTTCTCGTCTGGTGTGTCCGATAAAATGGAACAAATGTCTTCGTAGAATCCCATGTTTAACATCTCATCTGCCTCATCTAAGATACAAAAATCGATGTTTTTAATGTTTACAAGACCTCTGTTAATCATGTCTTGCATTCTACCTGGTGTAGCCACAATAATTTGTGCTCCACGTTTTACTTCTCTAGCTTGTTCTGTAATGCTTGCACCACCATAAACAGCTACGGTATGTAAACCTTTAATGTACTTAGAGTACAATTTAATTTCGTTGGTGATTTGTAAGCATAACTCACGCGTTGGCGATAAAATTAATGCCTGTGTATTTCTGTTTTCAGCATCAATTTTTTGAATTAGTGGAAAACCAAAAGCTGCGGTTTTTCCTGTTCCTGTTTGCGCTAAGGCTACTAAGTCTGTGTTTTGTTCCAATAGTACTGGAATCGCTTTTTCTTGCACTTCTGACGGATTTTCAAATCCTAGATCTTTAATCGCCAGCAGTAGCGACTCATTCAATCCTAATTGTTCAAATTTATTCATATATTATTTTAAATTGGGTGCAAAGGTACGCTTTATAAATCAGATTAACTAATTTGTTACTAATTGATTTTCAATTAATTACATTTTTATACTTTTTCACAGATTTTATAAAAAATGTTTTATAGTTGAATTTGGGATAGAAAAATTTCAAAATGAAGTACTTTTGTAGGAAATGAGACGATATGTTTGAACTATTAGACGTTATTGGAACTTTAGTGTTTGCTATTTCGGGTGCTTTAACTGCCATTTATAAGAAGTTAGACTTGTTTGGCGTTTATTGTATCGCTTTTGTTACGGCTTTAGGAGGCGGAACAGTTCGCGATGTGTTAATTGGTAGAACACCAGTGGGTTGGATGTTAGATATCGACTATGTTTACATTATTACATTTGGATTTTTCCTTTCGATTATTTTTAATCGCTATTTAGAGCGTTTGCGTATTTCTATGTTATTGTTTGATACGATCGGATTAGGTGTTTTTACCTTAATTGGATTAGAAAAAGGTATTGAATACGGATTAAGTTCAGTTATTTGTGTGATTTTAGGAACTTTAACGGCTACTTTTGGAGGTGTAATTCGCGATATTTTATGTAATGAAATTCCGGTTTTATTTCGTAAGGAAATTTATGCAACGCTTTGTATTGCAGGAGGTATTTTGTTTTTTATACTACAAGAATTACAAATGCAAGGTGAAGTTATTTCACTAACAGTTGCCATTTTCATCATTACATTCCGATTAATTGCTTTTAAATACAATTGGAGTTTACCTATCGGTTCTGTTTTTGTAAAAAAAGAATAAGTTCTTTTACGGCAATTCCTCTGTGGCTAATTATTGATTTTTCTTCCATAGTCAGTTCAGCAAAGGTTTTAGAATAGCCATCTGCAACAAAAATAGGATCGTAACCAAAACCGTTTGTTCCAATTTTTTTTTCAATGATTTTTCCATTGATGATTCCGGTAAATAAGTTTTGATTACCATTCAAATTTAAAGCAATAACGGTTTTAAAATTAGCTTTTCGATTCGATTTATCTTTCAATTCCGATAAAAGTTTATCCATATTATCGTTGGCATCTTTTTGTTCGCCTGCATAACGAGCAGAATACACTCCAGGAGCACCATTTAAAGAATCAACTTCTAAACCAGTGTCGTCTGCAAAACAATCGTAACCATATTTCTCGGTAACGTAATTTGCTTTTAAAATAGCATTTCCTTCAATGGTATCAGCGGTTTCTGGAATATCTTCTGTACATCCAATTTCTTCTAAACTAAGAATTTGAATAGAATTTGGAACTAAAGCCTGAATTTCCTGAATTTTATTTTTGTTGTTGGATGCGAATACGAGTTTCATGAAAAATGATTTAAAAAAACAAAGATACGAAATGTATAAAAAGCAAAAAGTCGAGGTGGAGCCCCCGACTTTTAAGGTGAACGTGTAACCACATTTCTGTGTCGTTCGGTGCAAAGGTAATTGCATTTATTGATTTACCAAGCTTTTTTGAATTTTTATTTTATCAGTGAATTTTTTTAGACTTAAAATTTATAATAAAAACTTTTTTCTTTATACTTTTGCTTCGTTTTTAACACCTATTATATATCATGGTAAAAGATTTATTCGAAAGAATTCAAAACAATAAAGGTCCGTTAGGAAAATGGGCTTCACAAGCAGAAGGATATTATGTATTTCCAAAACTAGAAGGTGAGTTAGGTCCAAGAATGAAATTTCATGGAAAAGATATTTTAAATTGGAGTTTAAATGATTATTTAGGATTAGCTAATCATCCAGAAGTTAGAAAAGCTGATGCTGATGCGGCAGTTCAATATGGAGCGGCTTATCCAATGGGAGCTCGTATGATGAGTGGTCATACAAAATATCACGAACAATTAGAAAATGAATTAGCAGCTTTCGTAATGAAAGAATCGGCTTATTTGTTAAATTTTGGGTATCAAGGAATGGTGTCAATTATTGATGCTTTGGTTTCTAAAAACGATATCATTGTATACGATGTAGATTCTCATGCTTGTATTATTGATGGTGTACGTTTACACATGGGAAAACGTTTTACCTACAAACACAATGATTTAGAAAGTATGGAGAAAAACCTGCAACGTGCTACTAAAATGGCTACAGAAACAGGAGGTGGAATCTTATTCATCACTGAAGGTGTATTTGGAATGCGTGGCCAACAAGGTAAATTGAAAGAGATTGTTGCTTTAAAAGAAAAATATAATTTCCGTTTGTTAGTTGATGATGCGCATGGTTTTGGTACATTAGGTAAAACAGGTGCAGGTGCAGGAGAAGAGCAAGGTTGTCAAGACGGAATTGACGTGTATTTCTCAACTTTTGCGAAATCAATGGCAAATATTGGAGCATTCGTAGCAGCAGATAAAGATGTTATCGATTATTTAAAATACAACTTACGTTCTCAAATGTTTGCTAAAGCGTTACCAATGATTCAAACTATTGGTTCGTTAAAACGTTTAGAGCTTTTACGTAATTCTTCTGAAATTAAAGATAAATTATGGGTAAACGTAAATGCATTACAAAACGGATTAAAAGAAAGAGGATTCAATATTGGTGATACCAACACTTGTATTACTCCGGTATACTTAGAAGGCTCTATTCCAGAAGCAATGGTTATGGTAAATGACTTACGTGAAAACTACGGAATTTTCCTTTCTATTGTTGTATATCCTGTGATTCCAAAAGGAATTATCTTGTTGAGAATGATTCCAACAGC
>CAZCIV010000254.1:0-4349 GCA_964498595.1 uncultured Flavobacterium sp. | reverse complement strand
AGCATCAACCGCTACAAAGAAGTGGTCTATGAAGAAGTACAATACGAAAAACCAAGTACGTTAATTCAAGACATTAAAGCCTTACAAGCAGATAATGCGAAAAAGTTGTTGGACTTAGAAAAAATGTTGGGATGATGTTCTCAGGGTTATGAATCCTGCGCTAATGAAAAAGGAAGTAAATAGGAGTTGTTAGAAAAGATGACCTCGACTGGATTCAAACCAGTAACCTTACATAATTGTAATCGCGCCAGGATTCGAAACATGGACCTACTCATTAGAAGTGAGTGGTTCCTTTGTTAGATTGTAAAATTAAATGGATTTACATTTGATTCAAAAATAAAAAAATAATCGTAGTAATCGAAAAAAGATAAGCTAATGAAAAAAGTGAAATTAGGTGAATTAACCAATATTAAAACTGGACGTTTAGACGTTAATGCAGAAAATCCTCTGGGGAAATATCCTTTTTTTACTTGTTCAAAAAATCATACTTATATAGATGAGTATGCTTTTGAAGGGGAAAGCGTTTTAGTAGCTGGAAATGGTGATTTGAATGTGAAATATTATAATGGTAAGTTTAATGCTTATCAAAGAACCTATGTTATTCAGGCAAATGAAAATTTGAATGGTAAATATTTATATTATTTTCTTGATACTTATGTACATACATTAAGAGAACAATCCATTGGTGGAGTAATAAAATATATTAAACTTGGTAATCTCACAGATGCTGAAATCCCTCTACCACCTCTCGCCACCCAACAAAAAATAGCTGCTATTTTAGACCAAGCCAGCACTATTATAGCCAACAACCGTGCTATAGTAGAAAAATACGATGCCTTAACACAAAGCTTGTTTTTGGATATGTTTGGCGATCCGGTGAAGAATGATAAGGGATGGGAGAAATCTGAATTCAAAAAGTTTGGTAAAATTTCAACTGGAAATACACCTTCAAGATCAGATGAAGAAAATTATAATGTTGATTTTATTGAATGGATAAAAACCGATAATATTAAAGAACATGAATTTTATATTTCAAAAGCTCAGGAATATTTATCTGAAAAAGGGGCAACAAAAGGTAGAATAGTTAGCAAGAATTCATTGTTAGTCACTTGTATTGCTGGAAGCTTGCAATCAATAGGAAGAGCGGCTGTAACTAGTCACACAGTTGCTTTTAATCAACAAATAAATGCTATCGAGCCAAATGAAAATGTGAATATTTCTTTTCTTTATTATTTAGTAAAAAAATCAAGAAAATATATTCAGGATCATGCTTCTACTGGAATGAAACGAATGTTAACCAAAGGTGAATTTGAAAAAATTAAAATGATTTTACCTCCTATCCAACTCCAAAACCAATTCGCAGAGCGTGTACAAGCAATAGAAGCTCAAAAACAACAAGCGCAGTTGGAGTTAGCTAAAAGTGAGGAGTTGTTTAACAGTTTGTTGCAAAAAGCGTTTAAAGGGGAGTTGAATTAAAAAGATTTAATTATGAAGGAAAACAGCATTTTAGATAAAAAATCACTTTCAATAATTGAAGGGAAAACAGCTAATTGGAAAGAGTTAGCTAAAGATTGTGTTTGCTTTGCGAATAGTTTTGGTGGTAGAATAAATATTGGTATTGAAGATGAAGAGGACTTACCTAAACCAGAACAAAAAATAAACCCAAAACTTATTGAGGATATAACTAAAAAAATATCCTCCCTAACAATAAACGTAGGGATTGCTCCTAAAATTATTGAGGCTAGTAACGGTGGTGAGTATATTGAATTATCAGTTTTTAGAAGTAGTACTTCAATTGCAAGTACAACAGATGGTAAATATTATATGCGTGTCTCTGATGATTGTAAACCTGTATTGCCAGATGATATTGAAAGATTATTTTCTGAGAAAAATGCTTTTGTTTGGGAAGATAAAATAGCAAGGAAATTACCTTTGTCAGAATGTGATGTTACGAAATTAAACCAATTTTTAAAAGACATTCGTTCCTCCGAAAGAGTCAGCCAGTTTATAAAAGAGAAAGATGATGAAGAAATTGTGGACCACTATTTTTTAACTAATAATGGTGTTTTGACTAATCTTGGTATTCTTTGGATTGGTAATCGTAAGGATAGAGCTGTTTTGCATTATCCACCTTCTGTACAATTTATCAAGTATGACGCTGACGAAAGAAAAGTATTCAAGAAAGTTTGGGATGATTATTCCCAAAATCCTAAAGAATTAATTAATGAGATTATAACTCAAATTCCAGATTGGAATGAATTTGTAGAAGTATCTGATGGTATTTTTAGAAAAAACATTTACAATTATCCGCCTGAAGTTATTAGAGAAATTATAGCAAATGCTTTTGCACATAGAAACTATTCTATGCGTGGAGATATCTTTATTAATCTTTATTCAGATAGATTAGAAATTCATAGTCCCGGCTTGTTACCACTTGGAGTTACACCTGAAAATATTTTAACAAAATCAGTACAACGAAACCCCTTATTAGCAAAATTATTCTATGATTTAAAACTGATGGAAAAAGAAGGGAGTGGTTATGACAAAGTTTATGAATTGCTATTGGGTAATGGTAAAGAAGTACCCATCGTTTTTGAAGGAGATGATAGAGTTGTTGTTACTATTAAAAAGCAAATAATTAGTAATGAAGTTTTAAGATTAATGGATAAAGCTTCTAAAGAGCTTCAATTAAGACAAAGAGAATTAATCACATTGGGCTTAATTGCTCAAAACGATGGTGTTTCAGCAATAGATTTATCTAATATGTTGAATGTTATGAAACAAAATGGATTACAACATTGGCTGGGGCGTTTATTAGATTTTGAATTAATTTTATCAAAAGGTAAGACCAAAGGAACATTCTATTATGTAAATCCCGAATTTTTAAGAAATAGTGATTTTATTGAAAAAACTAATTTAAAAAGAATAGAACCTCACCGCTTGCAAGAACTTATCTATGAAGATTTAAAAAACTACCCTGAAAGTTCTATTAGTGATATTAATAAACGCATTGGAGAAGAAATCAATCAGCGTACCTTAAAAGCTAAATTAGACGAAATGATTGATAAAAAACTCATTATTAAGCAAGGTGAGAAAAAAGGAACTAGATATTTTATCAACATTTTGTCGTGAAATAACACAGTAAATGTTGATAAATGTTGATAAAAATGTTGATAAAAACAATAAGTTCGGTTGGCGTTAGCAAAAAGTGAGGCGTTGTTTCAAAGTTTGTTACAAGGAGCATTTAAAGGGGAGTTGAGTTAAAAACTAAATTGTATGAGTGAATTTCTAGACATTGAAAATAGGGAAAAAGATTACAATGAAATCTATTCAGAAACTTTTAGAGCTGAAGTTGGAATTCGTGCAATCGGCTTAATATATCATGACCATTCTGATGATCAAAACTCCGAAGAAAATGTGTTTCGTCTAAAAGACAATATTGAATATAGATTGTTTTCTGCTTCTCATCAATATTTATTGTTATTAAAAGAGTTGGGAGCAGCAGAACTTTATCTCCAAAATATTTACAATAAAAATCCTCATTTTATTAATCCTAATACATTCCCTTTTGGTAATAGATATTTTGATAAGGTAGAACGTGAACTTTCTTCAATTTTTGATAGTATTATTTTTCATTTATCTTCAGTTTTCGATTACTTAAGTCATGCAATATGTTATATGTATTTTAATAATAAAGAAAATACGCTTTATTGGACTAAATTGAGTAAGAAAGTAAGAGGTGATTTAAAAGGTAAATTTGAATTTTGCAAAGTACTTGACGAGGTGGATAGAAAATTTGTTGGTAGGCTTTATGACTACAGGTCTAGACTTTTGCATAATAAAAGAGATAATCACAATTTTTCTAGTAATATGAATTTAGATGATTTAAGTTTTCAGTTAAAAATTACAGCATCTAAAGAAGTACTTAAACATTTTAAAATGGTAGAGGAAAATAAATCATCAGAAAAACAAGAAATTACATTAGCGTATTTATCATCTTGGCTAATAAAACAAAGCTTTTATGAAATTGAAATAATTTTGGATGCCATCAAAATTGATTTAGAAAATAATTCAAAGTTTCAACAAAATCTTATGAAACCAAAAGGTAACAATGGTTTCATGCTTATAACTATGAATCCAGAAACTAGATTTGCAGAACCAATGTCAAATGGAATTTGGATGGAATACAAAAACAAAAAAAGGGTCTAATAATACACACAACTAAAACTATAAAAAATCATGAACGAAATCATTTGTCCACATTGTCACAAAGCCTTTAAAGTAGATGAAGCCGGTTATGCCGATATTCTAAAACAAGTTCGCGACCATCAGTTTGAAGAAGAACTGCA
>CAZCIV010000253.1:0-4369 GCA_964498595.1 uncultured Flavobacterium sp. | reverse complement strand
AATATAAGCCTTATAATTAGTTTGTTCAAAAAAAATTTTTTCAAGCGTTTTTCTATTTAAAATTCTTAATACAAATTTCCACATTTTTATCTCAATCCCATTGTATACTTTTACTGCTGAAGCATCGACCTAAGTTTTACCTGGTTTTAAGTTCAGGTAGTTGTATAGCTTGTGTAGGTGCTATTTTTTTCTTATGTTTGAAAAAGTCAGAATTTAATTACTAGTCTAATGACACTAACACAATACATCGATAAAATAAACACGCTTTACAAAACAGGCAACGCACGTGAACATTCCTATCGTGGTGACCTTCAAAACCTCATTATGGCCATTTTGCCTGATGTTTTGGTGACCAACGAACCCGCTCGAGTAGATTGTGGTGCGCCTGATTATGTGTTAACCCGTAAAGACGTTCCTGTTGGTTACATTGAAGCGAAAGATATTGGAGTAGATTTAGGAAGCAAAACTTTAAAAGAACAATTTGACCGCTACAAATCGGGATTATCGAATTTGATTTTTACCGATTATATGGATTTCCATTTTTACAAAGATGGAGAACTAACAACCAAAATTGCTATTGCTACCCTTCAACAAGCTCAGGATGGTAAATCAGTTGAAATTGTTCCCATTCCTGAAAACTTTGAACAATTTAACCAACTCATAAAAAACTTTGCCGAAACCATTTCGCAAACTATTAAGTCACCCACTAAATTGGCGCAAATGATGGCGGGAAAGGCGCGTTTAATGGCGGATATTATTGAAAAATCATTAAACTATGACGACCAAGAAGGCAAACGCTCACAACTAAAATCGCAAATGCTTTCGTTTCAACAAATGTTGATTCATGACATCGATAACAAAGCGTTTTCTGATATTTATGCGCAAACTATTGCTTACGGTATGTTTGCAGCTCGTTATCACGATCCAACTTTACCTACTTTTTCAAGAATGGAAGCGGCTGAGCTTATCCCAAAATCAAATCCATTTCTTAGAAAATTATTTCAAGACATTGCGGGTTTTGATTTAGACACCCGTTTAACTTGGATAGTTGACGAGTTAGTCAATATTTTCCTAGCTTCAGACGTGGCTCAAATTATGAAAAACTTTGGTAAAAGCACTAAACAGGAAGACCCTGTAGTTCACTTTTACGAAACGTTTTTAGGGGAATACAACCCAGCATTAAGAAAAGCACGAGGTGTTTGGTACACACCGCAACCTGTGGTTAATTTTATTGTTCGTGCGGTTGATGATATTTTAAAAACCGAGTTTAATTTGCCACAAGGTTTAGCCGACACAAGTAAAACTAAAATAAAACAAAAAGCCGTTACCCAAACAGGCAAAGGAGCCAATTCAAAAATTAAAGAAGTTGAAACGGAAACAGAAGTTCACAAAGTACAAATTCTTGATCCAGCTACAGGAACAGGAACTTTTCTTGCCGAAGTAGTAAAACATATTCACAAGAAATTTGAAGGACAACAAGGGATTTGGAGTAATTATGTGACGAATAATTTAATACCTCGTTTAAACGGCTTTGAGTTGCTAATGGCGAGTTATGCTATGGCGCACTTGAAAATGGATATGCTATTAACCGAAACAGGTTACAAGCCAACGGACGACCAGCGCTTTAAAATATTTTTGACCAACTCATTAGAAGAAGCGCACCCCGACACCCAAACCCTTTTTAGTAGTTGGTTAAGTGACGAAGCCGACCAAGCTAATGCTATAAAACGTGACGCACCTGTAATGGTGGTTATTGGAAATCCACCTTATAGCGGGATTTCTTCAAATAATGGTGATTGGATTCAAAATTTGATAGAAGATTATAAATACATTGATGGTGAACACTTCAAAGAGCGTAAACATTGGTTAAATGACGATTATGTAAAATTCATGCGTTTTGGACAACATTTTATTGATAAAAATGGTGAAGGAATTTTAGCCTACATAAATCCACATGGCTTTTTAGACAATCCTACCTTTAGAGGCATGCGTTGGAACTTGATGCAAAGCTTTGATAAAATATACACTATTGATTTACATGGTAACAGCAAGAAAAAAGAAACGGCACCCGATGGTTCTGTAGACCAAAACGTTTTCGATATCATGCAAGGTGTTTCAATTAACTTATTTGTAAAAACAGGGAAGAAGAAAAAAAATGAACTTGGAAAAGTATTTCATTATGATTTATTTGGAAAACGTGAATTGAAATATGATTTTCTTATTGAAAATTCTTTTAAATCTATTGATTTTCAAGAGTTGAAGCCCAAAAAACCTTTTATGTTTTTTGTTCAAAAAAATGATGAAGGAAATAACGAATATGAAAAAGGTATAAAAATTGATAAATTATTTTTGAATTTTACTTCAGGTATTGTTACAGCTAATGACTCATTAACTGTATTTAACAATTTAAAAGAATTAGATGAATTGTCAAACAAAATATTAAATTCTGAAAATCCTTTTATTGAATTTAACATTAAAGATTCTAGAAGAGCTTCAAAGGAGCAAAGAATAGAGGATTTAAAATATGCAAAAAATAAAGGTTATTTAAAATTGAATTTCAGACCTTTTGATTCAAAATTCATGTATCAATTCGATAAAAATGAGTATTGGATAAATTCTCCAAGACATGATATAATGAGGCACTTTTTGAAAGGTGACAACTTAGGGTTGGTTACTTCTAGACAGTGTACAGATGATTGGAAACATTTAATTTGCACAAATACTCCAAATGATTTTAATTTGACTGGAACTGCGGGTAGATATGGTTCTGGCTATACTTTCCCACTTTATTTAAATTCAGACACTAACACTCAACAAAATCAAATTGATTTTCAAAATGTAGTGACAGGTCGCGACCTGTCACTACCTAATCGCACGCCCAATCTCAACATGGAAATTGTGAATGAGATTGCAAAAGGGTTGGGTTTAGAATTTACACCAGAGAAAGAAGACGGCAATGTTTGTTTGGCAAATGACAAAGACGTTCGCTCAGAGTTTAGAACTACGTTTGCTCCAATTGATTTATTGGATTATATCTATGCGGTGCTTCACTCACCAACCTATCGAGAAACGTATAAAGAATTTTTAAAAATAGATTTCCCTAGAGTGCCGTATCCAAAGGATTCTAACATCTTTTGGCAATTGGTTCAACTAGGTGGAGAACTAAGACAAATACATTTGTTGGAAAGTTCAACTGTAGAAAAATACATTACGCAATATCCTGAAGATGGTGACAACATTGTAACGAAACCAACTTACAAAAACGGCAACGTATATATTAACGAAACGCAGTATTTCGCCAACGTTCCCGAAGTGGCTTGGAACTTTTACATTGGTGGTTATCAACCCGCTCAAAAATGGCTTAAAGACCGTAAAGAACGTGAATTAGGTTTTGAAGATATTTTGCATTATCAAAAGATAATTGTGGCTTTAACGGAAACGGATAGGATAATGAAGGAAATAGATAAAATTGAAATTTAATATGCGAATTATCATAGAAAACGAACTTTTAGAGTTACAGTATATTCCAGGCAATGGCGCTTGGACGTACCAATTAATTATTCCCAATACTAAAGACATTAAAGGTAAATGGGGCGATTTAAAGGTTTCGGGCACTATTGATGGTTATGCTATTCAACATAAGAATTTAGGACCGGTTAAAAATGGAGATAAAAAGCTGGCTGTTAATTCTGAAATACGAAATGCCATTCAAAAAACAGGTGGCGATAAAGTATTGGTTACCTTATTTTTAGAAGACACCCAAAAGACTAACGAGCAAGCCATTTTAGATTGTTTTGCCGAAGCCAATGTTTTGTCTGTTTTTCAAAAACAAGATATAACCTATCAAAAAGAACTTTTACAAGCCATACAAGATGTAGCCACAGAAGAGCAACAAGTAGCAAAAATTGTGGAAGTAATTACAATTTTGGAGGGTAGGTAATTTTATTTGTTATGAAGCTTTTGCAACACTAAAAGAAGCAAGAGAAATTTCCCCGCTCGTGCGCGAATCCTTTCGCGTTCGTTTAGTTAGTAATGAGATAGTTAAGAAATGCTGAAACGAGTTCAGCATGACAACATGGAGAGGAGATGCTGAAATGAGATGCTGAAACAAGTTCAGCATGACAGGGAGGGGCGCATAGTTTACACACAACGTTTATCCACAACGTTTGTCAACCTGAACTTGTTTCAGGTTCTAAATAGATGCTGGAATGAGATGCTGAAACGAGTTCAGCATGACAAAAGGAGAGAGATGCTGAAATGAGTTCAGCATGACAACAAGGAAAAGAGATGCTGAAACAAGTTCAGCATGACAGGGAGGGGCGCATAGTTTACACACAACGTTTATCCACAACGTTTGTCAACCTGAACT
>CAZCIV010000252.1:0-4379 GCA_964498595.1 uncultured Flavobacterium sp. | reverse complement strand
CGTCCAACCGGGAGTTCATGCTTGGCACTGCGTGCCACATGAACTCCTAATTATTACAGGCTGGCGTTCTTGTCGTCAATGTCACGCAACCATTGTCAATATTGAGTTTTGCAACCAACTGTCCGAATGTTTTTATGTCGGATTGTGTGTTGGCGTTTTTAAAATTTTTAGAAGGGAAGGGAATTTTTAATTTTTTCACTGCGTGGGACAGGCATACTCTTTGGCAAGCTTTGGCTTGTGTGTCGGCTTGCGGGGCTTGCCAATGTGTATGACTGTGAAGGGTCGGCATTTTATTCTTCTTCTTTTGGTTCTTCTTCTTTATTTAAACTTTGCCAATCGTCAGAAAGGTCTTTCCAATTTACTTCTCGTTCTGATGCTCTTGTCCAAACATCCCAGAAGTCTGGGTCGTCAGATTTAGGTCTGTGTTCGGGCTTGAGTTCGTTCATCTCAACAAGTATCGGAAGTGGTGATGCCCAACCTAATAAAATCGCTTTTCTTGTCGGAAGAATTGGAAGTTCCTGTAAAAGACCGCCAATGTTGTCAGGAACAAGACGTCTTACTAATTCTTGGTCACGGTCGTTTACAATTCTATGAAGTAAAAAAGTGTTGCATTGAGAAAGAACTGTCGGAGAAAGTTCTGATGGTCTTTGTGAGGACAATGTCAGACTTAATCCAAATTTTCGACCTTCTCTTGCAATTTTTTCAAATGATTCCGTGCAAAGTTGGGAAGCGGAAATTTCCTCAGAACTTTCATTATATCGCTTTATGAAGTTATGTGCTTCTTCCATAACAATAACTGTTGGCAATAATTGGTTATGTGTTCTTCTGTATCGTTGAAGTGATTCAAAGACTACTCTTGAAATAACTGAAACCAAAAGATGTGTAATATCCGAGGGAACAAGAGACAGGTCAATTATAGAAATACCATTTATTGTCTTATCAAGCCAATTCTCTAATGATACTTCCTTATCGTCAGCAATAATCTTGTTCATTCTTGTATCTGATAGCATTGACCGCATACGCATTATGAGGAAGTCAACAAATTGTATTACCCCGGCCTCGTGAGAAAGTTGCTCGACCCTGTCAGGAATTATTTCAACTTGAAATGGTATTGGAGTATCTTCATTTGGTCCCTTATGACTTGCAAGGCCACCAAAATTATCTAATAAGGTTTTAATGGCTGTAATACAAGCTTCAACATCTTGACGGGAAAAAGCTGTGTAATATTCTACATTTTTACCTGTTTTCTTATCTGTAAAAGTTGCAAACCTACTTTCAAGTTTTTCATTGAATAATGAGATAAGATTTTGAAATGCCTCTTTTAGTTCCTCTTTATCACATTCCAATTGAAAGCTTTCTGTATCTTCAATAATGCTCAAAAGTTTCTTGCCAAATTTTGTTGCTTCATCCTTGTAGTTAGAATTAACAGATAGGTCATTCTTAAGTGAAGCGTAGCAACTTGAGTAATGACCTTTAACTCTTGTTTGAAAATCAGTTAGTTCAATTTTCTCGCCAGCCCGTAATTCCCTTAATGCACGCCTTAAAATGGGCCTTTGAGTTCTTCCGCTTGCATTAGAAAATGAACTCCATTCATAGCTATTCCACAACCAAGCAGGAACTTTCAGTTCCTTGAATGTTTCCTTTTCCGCTTCTGTCAATTCAACCTTGAATTTTTTAATATCGGAGTTCAGGTCATTAAAGGCGTTTGTATATTCTCCATTCGGGTCAAGAATGATAAAACGATTATTTAACTTTTGTCCTTCAGGTAAGCTTTTAGAAGCTTCTTCAAGCGACCATCTTATTACACCTGCAACGCTGCAAGATTTTCCACTTCCAGTATTTCCAAGTATTGCAACGTGCCTGCCAAAAAGTTTATCAGGATTTATTTTTACTTCTGCATTTCCTGCAATGGGGGCAACGCCTATTTTTACGACTGAATTCTTCTCCTTGTTTTCAACTATTGATTTTAATTGAATGTCAGTTGGAAGTATAACAGTATCACCGATTGAAGGGAAGCTATAAACACCTCTTTCTAACTTGTAGGTTTTATCTTCAATTTTACCTTCCTGCTTTAAAGTTCCCATTGGAGTTATTGACATTTTCCGCAATGGAAAAGGCAAATCAATTAAATCAAAATCTTTGTAACCCTTTCGTTTGGGATATTGGCTGTGTTCAACTCCAATCCAACTGATTAAACCAACTAATGCACCGACTTCATTCGGAATTAATACAAATCCGTTAATTCTTGGGAAAAGGGAAGGAGTACCTGTATTCAATGCGGTGTTTTGTGGTGCTGATGTATCAAGCATCACTTTTATTTCATTCGGTGAAACATAATCAACCGTTCCGATTGTCAGATTTCTTAAATGGTCGTAATCGTATTGATTAATGTTGCTCATTCCTCACCTTTATTATCGTTTCCTGAATTATCTTCACCCTTATTTCGGTCACCTCTATTGTCTTTAAGTTTTTGCATTTTAACTGTCAATCGGTCAATTGCAGACTTCGGCAAATAAAATTCAACAAGGTTTTTAAGGTCTGCAAAATGTTCGCCTATTAGTAAAGTGCATTGTGCCGAATTTTTGTCTTCTAAAAATTTTACTACTCGTTCTCTCGATGAACCAAAGTTTACAGGGTCACCTTCATTTGCGTAATTCCTATCCCAAGCTATCACAACCAAATGGGTAGATGGAATTGTAAGCATATCTTCAATCACCCTGTTAATATGGCTATCGCCAAACCCATATCCGTAAGTAATGATTACCGAATTTGGTTGACAAATTGCGGACGAAAAATCACGGAATAATTCGGCATACGGATAAAATGCAGTTTCAATATCTTTTGATGAATTGGGGTAAATTACAACTTGTTCAGTAACGTTTGAAGGTATTTCAGGATGAGTATCTGTTGCACCAAAAGGTAAAAGCGACCTGATAATTTTATCTCCTGTGAATTTCCAATCTATAGAACCGTGCAGTTTTGTAATTCTGGCAACACCTTCAACATATCGGGGTTCGCCTCTTATACCTGGCGGATTATAATGATAATCTAATTCAAGCCGTGTATTTCGGAATATCGGTTGTATTTTACCTTTAAATCTGTCTAATAGCAATACGCCTGTTTCATCACAAGCCAATTCAATAAACCTGTCATAATTTGTTGTAAATAAATTAAGTCGTTCTCTTGATGCTGCTCTGCTTGTAAAACTTAGAATAAAACTTTTCAGCAGGTTGAAAGCAAGAATTCCTTTTTCATCATCTATTTTCAGTTTGCTTATAAAATCTCGTTCTGTTTTAAGGATTGATTTTATGAAAGCAAGTAACTTGGTATTTAGTTCTTTTTCTAAATCGGTATGTCGCCCATCATCAAGAATTTTTAAGCCATTAATTAGTTCCAATGCAATACGAATATCATCTTCGATATTCGCTTCGCCACGATTCATCTTTTTAGCTGTTTCATCAGCTTTTGACTTAATCTTATCACTAAGTTCGTTTTCAAGTGCAAGTCGTGACATTTCTTGTGGTATTACACCTGCGGTAAAAGAAACGGCACTTGTTAAACCTGTTCCAATGAGTAATGATAGATGTTCACTTTGAAATATGGCAGAAAGCCAAGGTTCAACCTCCTTTTTTAATTCTTCCGCATTGATTTCTCCAATATCAGAAGTGCAAACAAGTTTTGTGTTTGTTTTCAGAATGTGCTTTTCATTCCAATCTATGCCGAAAAATTCCATATCTCTTTAATTTACTTTTTGATTACTCAATTTCCTTTATCGTTTCATCACCGCTGATATTCCTGATTTTTATTCTTTTCGGTTTCTTATCGCTTGTAATTTTACCGTCCCAAAATTCTTTTGTTTTGGTTCCGTCCTTTATCACATAACCGAGTTTGTCAATTTTAATTTCGGTGGTGCTGTGCCATTGACCTTCAGAATTTTCACAATCCAATGAAATGAGTTCAATCAGTTCCAAACCTTCTTCGCTGATGCTGATAGGTTCAAACTTTTTTCCTTTGGTTAATGATTGCAGGTTGCCCTTTTGGTTGAACTCATTGATTTTTTGAATAAGTCGGTCGCTAATGAATTTGGTAATCTCGGTTTCGTAACCGTCTTTGGTTTTTGTGGTATTAAATTCTACAATATCCTCAATCACAATTTCGTGAAGCAGGTTTTTCAAGTCTTTGAGTTCTACTTCAATTTCGGTGGCGTTGTTTTCTTTGATGAATTTTTCTATTGCCTTTTGGTCGTCAATATCTATGTAATAGACAATTACTTTTTTGGCATTGACTTCCAAGTTTTGCAATTCCTGATTGATAATGGTGTTTATGGTCGGAATGTCTAAAACTTTTTCCTGTGTATTGAGCAGGTTAGGCACATATAC
>CAZCIV010000251.1:2679-4384 GCA_964498595.1 uncultured Flavobacterium sp. | reverse complement strand
TAAGACAATCCCGTAATTCTTCCTTCGTTGTCAATATCAATTCGTTCTGCATTTGGAACAGCTGGTAAACCAGGCATTCTCATTACATCACCTAAAAGCGGTACTACAAATCCAGCTCCTGAAGAAATCTCAAACTCACGAACGGTAATATCAAAATTCGCAGGACGGCCAATTAATTTTTCATTATCCGAAAAACTCGCTGGAGTTTTCGCCATACAAATCGAGAAATGGCCAAATCCTAAATCGTTAATCATTTTCAATTGTGCTTTCGATTTTGGAGAAAACTCAACCGAATTCGCACCATAAATCGTTTTAGCTACTACATTAATTTTATGCTCAATAGAATCCGAAGGTTGGTATAACGGTTTGTAATTAGCGGTTCCTTTTTCAATTTCTTCAACTACTTTTTGCGCCACTTCAGCCGAACCTTTTCCACCATGAGCAAAAGCTGTACTCACTATAGCTGTTACTCCTTTTGTTGCACACAATGATTTCAATTTATCATATTCCGCTTGCGTATCATCTGGAAAAGCATTGATACAAACCACAGGATTCAATCCAAATTGTTGCATGTTTTCAATGTGTTTTTCCAAATTGCAGAAGCCTTTTTCAATCGCGCTTACGTTTTCCGTTTTAAAATCTTCCGCTGCTAATCCAGCATGATGTTTGATGGCACGAATTGTTGCTACTAAAACCACAGCATCAGGTTTCAAACCACTTTGTTCACATTTGATATGAAGGAATTTTTCAGCACCTAAATCGGCACCAAAACCAGCTTCCGTTACTACGTAATCACCTAACGATAAGCCCATTTTGGTTGCAATTGCAGTATTCGTTCCTTGTGCAATACTAGCAAATGGTCCACCGTGCAAAATAGCTGGATTTCCGTCAATCGTTTGCACTAAATTAGGCTTAATCGCATCTTTCAATAAAGTTGCCATGGCTCCAACTACATTCAAATCTCGAGCGAAAATAGCTTTTCCATCTAACGTTTTTCCTACGTATATATTTCCTAAACGGAATTTCAAATCTTCTAAATCTTTCGCCAAGCATAAAATCGCCATGACTTCTGAAGCTGGCGTAATATTGAATCCGTCTTCACGCATGGTTCCATTCGCTTTCGCTCCTACTCCAATAATTATTTGACGCAACGAACGGTCATTCATGTCCATTACACGTTTCCATGCAATTGATTTTGGATCCAGATTTAAAGAATATTTTGTGTTTTGTAAATTGTTATCAATCACCGCCGAAAGCAAGTTATTTGCTTTTTCAATCGCTGAAAAATCACCTGTAAAATGTAAATTAATATCTTCCATTGGCAACACTTGCACATAACCACCACCAGCAGCACCTCCTTTTAAACCAAAAACGGGTCCAAGTGAAGGCTCTCGTAAAACCGCAATCGCTTTTTTACCAATGTAATTCAAACCATCCGTTAAACCGATAGACATGGTTGTTTTACCTTCACCATATTTCGTTGGTGACATGGCAGAAACTAAAATCAGTTTTCCTTTTGGGTTTTCTTTTTGTAAGTGTAGCGGTAATTTGGCTTTGTACTTGCCGTAAAATTCTAAATCATCTTCTGAAATATTGATTTTTTTGGCAATATCTTTAATATGAGACATCATTGCATTTTGTGCAATTTCAATGTCCGATGGAAATGTTGACATGTTGTTGTGTTTTAATTTAGGGCGAAATTAAG
>CAZCIV010000251.1:0-2579 GCA_964498595.1 uncultured Flavobacterium sp. | reverse complement strand
TTGAAATCTTGAATATCGTTTCCTTCCTCTGAAGCTTCATTAGTTGTAGTTTCTGGCTCATCTAACACTTCCTCATAAGGCAACGGATCTAATAAGTTAATCTGTTTAATTTTATCCGTTGTTAACTGATTTCCTAACGCTTTAATTCCTTTTACTGCTATGAATTGTTCTAAATCCACCACTTGGTTTTCTTTTTGAACGCCTTTCACTTTAGCAAAAATAACCTCAGCCACTGGACGCCAATCGGTAGAAACAATTTCCAATTGTGATTTTTCGTGTTCGGAAATAAAGATTTCTTCTTTGTTTTCGTTCTCAATTAAGAAACGTTTTACAAAGTAACGTTCTTTTTCGCCATCGAAATAAATACAAGAAACCGGTTTGTTTGGATTCCATTTTTCCAACACAATCATATCTTCTTCAAAATGGGTAGAAAGTTCTGGAATAATGGTTTTTACTTTTCCAGACTGGTTGATGATTAACAAGCGGTCGTTTGGTTTAAATTCTCCTAACAATTCGCCTCTTCCATCTACGTTCAAACGTTGTACTGTATCATCAAACCAAACTTTTCTCGGACGTAAAGTAGAAATTCCTTTCTCTTTTAGCTCGATTTTTTTGATTGGATATTTGGTAACCGTATTTCCACGAGACGCTCTTCCTTTGATAGCAATATCGGAAAAATCGACATCCCATTTCAGTTTTTTCACACTTCCAACTTGGCGCAATAAAATCGTAACCACTTCTGCTTCTCCGTTTGGATTCGCTGAAAAATACGATACCATAGAACCTGGTTTTTCTTGCGTCAAATCATAGAATTTATCGCGAGTTACTCCAGAAACATTGAAACGTTTGATGAAAGTCGAACCGTTTTTACCATCGCGATACATCATGTTGTAAATAGTACGTTTGTCGTTTTTATCAAATACGGCAACATGAATGATATCTTTTCCAATGAACTTCTTATCATCAATTTTGGTCACCATCATTTTTCCATCGCGTAAGAAAACGATGATGTCATCAATATCGGAACATTCGCCTACGTATTCGTCTTTTTTCAAGCCCATTCCTACGAAACCTTCTTCTCTATTCACATAGAATTTTTGGTTACGCAATACTACTTTCGTTGCTTGAATATTATCGAAATTACGTAATTCTGTTAAACGCTCTCTTCCTTTTCCGTATTTGTCTTTTAAATTGGTGAAGTAATCCACCGCATAATCAATCAAATGATCTAAATGATATTTCACTTGCTCGATTTCAGCTTCTAATTTCGCAATCGCATCATCCGCTTTATCCGAGTCAAATCGTGTGATACGAATCATTGGAATTTGAGTCAATCTTTGTAAATCTTCATCTTCAATTTCACGAATTAGAATCTTTTTGAAAGGCTCAAATCGGTCGTACATGTAGTTGTAAAGCGACTCTCTATCCGAATACAATTTGAAATCGATATACATTTCTTCACGAATGAAAATCTTCTCTAAATTCGCAAAATGCCACTTCGCTTCGAGTTCGTCCAATTGAATTTCTAATTCTCGTTTTAAAATATTCAACGTACGATTGGTAGAAATCTTCAAAATATCGGAAACACCAATAAACAATGGCTTGTTACAATTTTCGATAACACAACCTAGAGGCGCGATTGACAATTCACAATCGGTGAACGCATATAACGCGTCAATCATTTTGTCTGGCGAAGTTCCAGGTTGTAAATGAATTAGGATTTCAACCTCAGCAGCCGTATTATCTTCAATTTTCTTGATTTTGATTTTCCCTTTTTCATTGGCCTTCAAGATACTATCAATCAATTTTGTAGTATCGGTTGAAAACGGAATTTGGGTAATTACCAAAGTATTTTTATCCAAAGGTGCAATTTTGGCTCTCACGCGCACACGAGAACCTCGCATTCCATCATTATAATTGGAAACATCTGCTATTCCGGCTGTTGGGAAATCTGGAAAAAGTGTGAAAGGTTTTCCTTTTAAAATTTTAATAGACGCATCAATCAATTCATTGAAATTGTGAGGCAAAATTTTAGTTGATAAACCTACCGCAATCCCTTCACCACCTTGCGCTAATAACAATGGGAATTTTACAGGCAAATGAATCGGTTCGTTTTTACGTCCATCATAACTCAATTGCCATTGGGTAACTTTTGGCGAGAACAACACATCGTGACCAAATTTTGAAATTCGCGCTTCGATGTAACGAGGTGCTGCGGCTCCGTCACCGGTTAAAATATTTCCCCAGTTTCCTTGACAATCAATCAACAAATCTTTTTGTCCAATATTTACCATAGCGTCACCAATACTCGCATCTCCGTGAGGATGATACTGCATAGTGTGACCAATGATATTCGCTACTTTGTTGTAACGACCATCATCCAACTCCTTCATGGAATGCATGATACGACGTTGTACCGGTTTAAAACCGTCTTCAATCGCAGGAACGGCACGCTCTAAAATTACATAGGAAGCGTAATCCAAGAACCAATCTTTGTACATTCCTGTAACTTTGGTAATGGTATCCTCTGGATTTTCGTTGTTTTCGTAAAAATGATGTCCCGTTGACACATGAATATC
>CAZCIV010000250.1:0-4400 GCA_964498595.1 uncultured Flavobacterium sp. | reverse complement strand
TTGAAAAATTGAAAAAAATGGGTGCAAAAGCCAAAAAAGCACTTCCAGAAGCCGTGTTAAAAAGAGCTAATGCGGATACTGTACCAACTGAAGAAATCGAATAATAATGACTATAGCCAATACTGTTGAAGCTTCAAAAATAACCTTGAGTGAATTGATGTTACCTTCCCACTCTAACTTTAGTGGAAAAATTCATGGTGGTTATTTATTAAAATTGATGGATCAAATCGCTTTTGCCTGTGCTTCTAAGTATTCTGGTTGCTATTGTGTAACCGCTTCTGTGGATACGGTTGATTTTTTAAATCCTGTAGACGTGGGTGAATTGGTAACCTTAAAAGCATCCGTAAACTACGTTGGAAAAACTTCGATGGTGGTGGGAATTCGAGTAACATCGGAACACATTCAAACTGGTGTAAAAAAGCATTGTAATTCGAGTTATTTTACAATGGTTGCAAAAGATGAAAACGGACAAAATGTTGAAGTTCCCAAACTTATTTTATCCAATTTAGAAGAAGTTCGCCGCTTTTACGATAGTATAAACCGTATCGAAAATAAAAAAAGAATTAGAGAAATTGAAACTAATTTCGATTACAAATCAAAAGAAGCAATAGATAATTTAAAAGAATATAATGTTGTAATTTCTGATAATTTATTTTAAAAATTTATTTACAAAATAAATTGTATTTTAAAAAAAAAGTTATATTTGTTTCAAACAAATCAAACAAAATTTAACTTAATGATAAAAAAATACTCAATTTACGCTTTTATTATTAGTATTTCCATCCTTATTTATGCTTGCTCAGAAGATAATGATGACAACTATGAACCGGTTTCGCCTGTAACTGTTGACTTAACACAAGTTCCTTATCCAAAACTATCTGATTACAAATTCTTTGAGGGTGAAATTAAAAATCAAATACCTTCACTTGACGTTATTCCTTATGAACCAGCTAGTATTCTTTTTAGTGATTATGCACATAAAAAAAGATTTGTTTGGATGCCAAAAGGAACTCAAGGTTCTTATCAAGGTGATGGACAAATAATTAATTTACCTGTTGGTGCTGTTATAATTAAAACATTCTATTATGACAATGTACAACCTACCAATACAAGGAAAATAATCGAAACTAGAATAATGATTAAAAAATCTACTGGTTGGATTTTTGCTGAATATGTTTGGAATGAAGAACAAACTGAAGCCTATCTAGATTTAGCTGGAAGTTATCAAGATATAAATTGGGTTGATGAGAATAATGTAACCAAGTCGGTAAATTACAGAGTTCCATCTGAAGTTCAATGTATTGTTTGTCACAAAGAAAAAGAAGTAATTGACAATCAAGAAGTAACTGTTTATACTCCAATTGGAATTAAACCTCAAAATTTGAATTTTAATTACAACTACGGAACAACTACCAAGAATCAATTAACTTATTGGATGGAAAAGGGTTATTTAGAGAATATCTCTTTACCTTCTGAAATCAATACTGTTGTAGATTATAATGACACATCAAAGCCTATTAGTGCGAGAGTGAGATCTTATTTTGATATTAACTGCGCACATTGTCATAAAGAAAAAGGTCATTGTGACTACAGACCGTTACGATTATCATTTAGTGATACAGGTTCCTCAAATGGATTGGTTAATATGGGGGTTTGCGTACCAACTCAAGATATGCAAGATTTTGACCCGCAATTAGATAAGCTAATTACACCAAGAAGAACCGATAAATCCATGTTGTTTCACAGAGTAAACACTACAAATGAAGCTTTTAGAATGCCGCTTCATGGAAGAACTTTGATTCACACTGAGGGTGTAGCCATAATTGAAGAGTGGATAAATTCTTTAGATGACTGTCGATAATTAAAAACACAACCTATAAATATGAAAAAAAATTACTATTTATTCTTTCTTATCTTGTTTAGCATATCAAATTTTGCTCAAGATAATTGCTCTACAGCTGTTCCTATTGTTAATGCAGGAACATATTCAGTTGGTACTATCAATGGAACTGAGCTCCCTGCAATTAGTTGTAATTTAACTAATACTTCTGCAAGCGCTGCAGAATGGTATGCCTATACTCCATCACAAAACTATTCTGTAACAGTAACATCTGATTTAATTGAAAACATTTGTTTAGATACTAGATTGCGAATCTACTCTGGAACATGTGCCTCACTTACTTGTATAGGTGGTGATGATGACTCAGGTAACGTTACCTGTTCTTCTTCTGGCTCTTCTTATTTGTCTCGACTAACTTTTAATGCGATAGCAGGTACAACTTATTATATCGTATGGGATAATCGATGGTCTTCTAGTGGTTTTAATTTTCAAATCAGTGAAATTCCAGCAGGTTATGATCCATGTACGGCTGCAACTCCTATTAATGCAGGAACAACAGTTGTAAATTCAATAGATCAAACTAATATCATAACCTCTTGTTCTTCATCTAGCTTATCTAAATGGTACTCATACACGCCAACTATTAATGCAAATGTAACTTTATCTTCTGATTTAATGGTTAATATTTGTAAAGACACAAACTTTAGTGTTTACAGTGGAAATTGCTCAATTGGTTTAACGTGTGTAGCTAGTGATGATAATTCTGGTGTTATTGCTTGTAATTCAGGAAACACAAATTCAAATCTTTCTGTTAAAACATTTGAAGTTACAGCAGGTGTTACATATTATATTGTTTGGGATAATAAATGGAGTGCTGATGGCTTTAGTTTTATCCTAACAGAATCTCCAATTATAATTCCAATCTCATACAATAATCAAACCATTAGTACTATTAATAGCAGTTATAATATATGTGTAGTTGATATGAATGGTGATTTTAAAGATGACATTGTGGGAATTAGCGCTAACAATTTAAGAATTCACTTTCAAGGAGCTACAGCAGGAACATTTACTGTTAGCGATTTCCCTATTTCAGGAACTAGTGATATGCCTTCCTGGAGTATGGCTGCTGGTGATTATAATAGAGATGGTTACAATGATTTAGTTCTAGGAAGTGGTAGTGGTTTAACCTTCTGGAAGTCTAATAGTAATGGTACAGCTTACACTAATGTTAATCCTTCAGAGTATATTTTCTGTCAAAGAACAAATTTTGTTGACATAAATAATGACGGCCATCTTGATGCATTTTCTTGCCATGATGTGGCTCCAAATGTGTATTATATGAATGATGGAAGTGGCAATATGGGATATTATCAATCTGGAACTCCAGGTGCCTATTCTCTTGGAATCACTCCAAGCGGTGGTAATTATGCATCACTATGGACAGATTTTGATAATGATGGTGATTTAGACATGTTTATTTCAAAATGTTCAGGTCCTCCATGTGAATTACACAGAAACGATGGCAATGGAGTATTTACAGACATTTCAGCAATAGCAGGAATTAATGTAACTCCAATTCAAACATGGTCATCTGCTATTGCCGATTTTGACAATGATGACGACATGGATGTAATAATAACAGCGAGTGCTGGTACACACAAGTTCTTTAGAAATAATTTAGATACGTCTACAGCTGCTTTTACCAATATTACTGCTGGTTCTGGATGGGACACCAATACTTCAACTAACATTGATAACGTAGCTTACGATTTTGATAATGATGGAAAAGTTGACGTTTTAGGTGGTGGTAACAAAATCATGTTCAACAAAGGAAATAATGTTTTTGAAGCTACAAATTATACAGCAATTAGTGTTGGTGCAATTGGAGACTTAAACAATGATGGCTTTTTAGATATCTTAAACGGAACTACCGTTAGATACGCAATACCAAATGGAAATAATTGGGTTAAGGTTACATTGCAAGGAATCCAAAGCAACCGCAATGGAATTGGAGCTAGAGTTGAAATTTATGGCCCTTTTGGAAAACAAATTAGAGATATCAGAAGTGGAGAAGGCTTTAAATACATGAGTTCTTTGAATGCACATTTTGGAATTGGCACCCATACTACAATTTCTCAAATTGTTATCAATTGGCCTTCTGGAGTTGTGGATGTAATTAACAATCCAAATATTAATGAAACACTATCTGTAATTGAGGGTTCTAGTCCATTAAGTTTAGTAAATAACGAAGACAAAAAAATAATGCTATATCCTAATCCAAGTTCAGACAATATAACATTAACAAATATTGAAAATTTAGAAATTAAAAATGTATCTATTATATCTACTTTAGGGAAAGTAGTTAAAAATGTTACACTTAATGAATCTAGATTTTCGATTACTGATCTAGCAGAAGGATTTTATATTCTTTTGATTGAAACTACTGACGGAAATAAATATTCCGAGAACTTTATAAAAAAATAATCTTCAATTTTGATAAATTTAAAAACTGTCTTTACTAAAGGCAGTTTTTATTTTTATATGTAAACTATTTTTT
>CAZCIV010000249.1:1724-4439 GCA_964498595.1 uncultured Flavobacterium sp. | reverse complement strand
CCTCTGGATTTTCGTTGTTTTCGTAAAAATGATGTCCCGTTGACACATGAATATCTTCAAAACCTTCCTCTTTTTGAGGTTGATCTTGATTTTCTAAATTGTCGTCTTCTGGGATGATGTTATCTTCTTCGTCTTTCATGTTTTTGTAGCACTATGTTTCTCAAAGTTTTACACTAAGTTTCACAATGTTTATATTTCTACTTTGTCTTTTTATGTATTTGTAGCACTATGTTTCTCAAAGTTTTTCACGAAGTAACTCAATGTTTTAAAATTAATTTGTGTGACTTTTTGCTTTACATTGTGATACTTTGTGTACCAATAAAATCAATGTTATAATATTAATCTTTTAATACCGTCTTTTAATGATTTCTTATAAAAATTTAAAAGTAATCCTAATCTACATTCCGAAAGTCTCATGTAAGTTAAACATTGCGCTGTATGCTCTAATGTAAACTCTTCAACTACTTTCAATTCAACAATAACTTTATTATTTACAATTATATCAACTCTGTAGCCACAATCCATTTTAATATCTTCATAAACAACTGGAAATGCTTTCTCTTGTTTAACATCTAATCCGCATTTTGTTAATTCATAGGCTAAACATTCTCTGTACACTTTTTCCAATAACCCTGAACCTAACTTTGTATGAACTTTGTAGGCACAATCTAAAATAATTCGGCTAATTTCATTTTCTTCTGTCATATTTTTTTTTATCACAATGTTACACTAAGTTATTCACTATGTTTCGCAATGTTTAATATATCTTGGTGAGACTTTGAGTTAAACTTTGAGAAACTTTGTGCTCCATTACTTCTCCACTACATCCAATTCCACTTTCAAATTGTTGATGATAAAATCTTGTCGGTCTGGGGTGTTTTTACCCATGTAGAACTCTAACAAATTTTCAATCGTGGTGGCTTTATCTAACATGACGGGATCTAAACGAATGTCTTGCCCTATGAAATGCTTAAACTCATCTGGCGAAATTTCCCCTAATCCTTTGAATCGGGTGATTTCTGGTTTTGGTTTTAGCTTTTCGATAGCAGCTACTCGTTCGTCTTCACTGTAACAGTAAATCGTTTCTTTTTTGTTTCGCACACGGAATAATGGCGTTTGTAGAATATACAAATGGCCGTCTTTGATTAACTCAGGGAAAAACTGCAAGAAAAACGTAATTAACAACAAGCGAATGTGCATACCATCCACATCGGCATCGGTGGCGATTACGATGTTGTTGTAACGCAAATCTTCCATCGATTCTTCAATGTCTAATGCGGCTTGCAATAAGTTGAATTCTTCGTTTTCGTACACGATTTTTTTCGTCATTCCATACGAATTCAAAGGTTTTCCACGTAAACTAAAAACCGCTTGTGTATTTACATCGCGACTTTTGGTAATCGAACCTGAAGCCGAATCTCCCTCGGTAATAAAAAGCGTACTTTCTAAACTTCTAGGATTTTTAGCATCGGTTAAATGCACACGGCAATCACGTAATTTTTTATTGTGTAAACTTGCTTTTTTAGCACGTTCTTTGGCTAATTTTCGAATTCCTGAAAGCTCTTTACGTTCACGTTCAGCTTGTAAAATTTTACGTAGTAACGCATCGGCTACTTCTGGATTTTTATGTAAGAAGTTATCTAAATTCGTTTTGATAAAATCATTTACGAACGTACGAACCGTTGGTCCATTCGGACCAACATCTGTGGAACCTAATTTGGTTTTCGTTTGTGATTCGAAAACCGGTTCTTCAACCTTAACCGAAACCGCAGACACAATCGATTTACGAATATCGGAAGCTTCGAAAGGTTTGTTATAAAACTCTTTGATGGTTTTTACAATCGCCTCACGGAAAGCCCCTAAATGCGTTCCACCTTGCGTAGTATTTTGTCCGTTTACAAACGAATGGTATTCTTCTGAATATTGGGATTTACTGTGCGTGATTGCGACTTCGATATCGTCTCCTTCCAAGTGAATGATTGGATACACCATATCTTCAGCCGAAATATTCTCTTCCAATAAATCTTTCAATCCGTAATCCGAAACGTATTTTTCACCATTGTAATAAATCGTTAAACCACGATTTAAATAACAATAGTTTTTAAGCATTTTGATAATGTACTCGTTTCGGTATTTGTAGTTTTTGAAAATCGTATCATCAGCCACAAAAGAAACTTTGGTTCCTTTACGTTTTGTAGTTTCTTGAATATCTTCTTCCAGAGTCAAATTTCCCGCTGAGAATTCCGCTGCTTTTTGTTGGTTATCACGAACCGATTCTACTCGGAAGTAATTCGAAAGTGCATTTACAGCTTTTGTTCCGACACCATTTAAACCAACTGATTTTTTGAATGCTTTGGAATCGTATTTTCCTCCTGTGTTCATTTTAGAAACTACATCAACCACTTTTCCTAACGGAATGCCTCGACCATAATCGCGAACGGTTACCAATTTATCTTTGATAGTAACTTCAATGGTTTTTCCGGCACCCATAACGAATTCATCGATACAGTTGTCCATAACTTCCTTTAACAGAATGTAAATACCATCATCAGGCGATGAACCGTCACCTAATTTTCCGATATACATACCCGGACGCATACGAATGTGCTCTTTCCAATCGAGCGAACGTATGTTGTCTTCGGTATATTGATTTTGCTCTAACATAGACAGATTTTGGATTTTGTGCAATATAGCATTTATCTCCAAAATTGAGAA
>CAZCIV010000249.1:0-1624 GCA_964498595.1 uncultured Flavobacterium sp. | reverse complement strand
TTATTTCATCAAATATAAAGTTGCATATTCAAATCCATCTAAACGAAGTAATTTTCTAAAATCGGCACGTGATGGTGTTAAAACAACATGAAGTGTGTCGTTTTCCTTCATTTCGGTTACGAATGGAATTTTAAGTTCGGAATTTAATTTGGTAAAATCTTTTTTAGTTCCAAGTTGAATGTGTTTTGCTCCAACAGTTGATAATCTTAAAATACTAGTTTGGTATTTCCCATCTATTTCCTTATTCAAAATCAATGAAGACTTATATTGTTTGGCGATTTCATTTTCTGCAAAAGAAAAAATAGTATCCAAACGCTCAATTTCAAATGAAATTGTATCGCCTTTTATAAACGTTTTATACGGTTTATTTTCGTATTTATCGAAAACTTGATTGTTGCGTAACTCAAATTCAGGAATCGAATCTAATTCTGACTTTAAAGCCGTAATGGTTTCAATTTCTTTTATATAAGCACATTTTGGTTCCACAACTAAACGATGCGAATAATCCATAGCGTAGGTTCTAACAAACTTTTTCGGAAACTCTTTAATTTCTGCCACCTTCGCTGGTTGGGCTTCGGAAAAATAAATAAAACTATTATTCAATCCTGATTCTTTACAGGAAATCAAAGCCAAAGCTAGTGCGGCAAAAAAAAGATTTTTCATGGTAGTTTGTTTTGAAAGAAATTAACAAATCTTGTGCCACAAACTATTTTAAATTTATTATCAAATCACAATTTTTATATTTCTCTTTCCAACTGTTTAAAAACCTTTCATCGGCAATAGGTATATCTACTCTAATAGTATTTAGTTTAGGAAATGATTCCAAAATTTGTTGGATTCCATTAGAACTAACATTACAACTTTTAATATCTAAATCTTCTAAATTTGTAAAGTGTAAAATGCAGTCCAAATTATCATCATTCAAATTTCTTCCCCTTACATCTAAATATTTCACACTCTTAAGTTTTTTGAGAAATTCCAGACCATATTCGGTTACAAAGGAATTCCTTAGAACAAGATTATCAATCTCTGTTACATATTGTGTAATAAAGTATAATTCCTCGTCAGAAGTATCGCCATCTCGACATCCAAATTGACTTAAATAAGTTGGAACGTTTTTATTGTTTTTAGTTTGAAAATATTTTTCTAACAAATATTTTTCTCTGCTTTTAGATAATTTCATATCCTGCTTTTTTAAAAATTTTTATTACTTTATCTCTGAATTTTTCGTTTTGTTTTTCTTCAAAAAGTTCTGTAAAAAACATGTTTTTATCTGTTATATCAGTTCTAACTAGTTCACGTTTTTCATTATATATTTTAGTTGTTACCAAAACTTTATCTCCTTCGGTAAAGAATATGATATTTATATCCTTTCCGATACTAGAGATTTCTTCTAATGACACTTCTTGTTTCATAATTATCCATTGCTCCATAGAAGAAATATATTTTTCGGTTTCCAAAACCAATTTTTTATTTTCATCAATATGAAATGGTTGTACAACTCTTAATGAGTCGTATTTTTCATAGTTAGCAATTTCTTTATTTAATTGATTATTTAGAAGTTCTACTAATTTATTTTCTTGTGAAAAAATTGAAATAGAACCAAACAAACACAGTATAAAAA
>CAZCIV010000248.1:0-4457 GCA_964498595.1 uncultured Flavobacterium sp. | reverse complement strand
GAGGTTACCAAAACAAAAAAGGGAAACTTTCGCTTCCCTTCTGTGGTGATGGACGCACCACCTTTAATTATTAAGCTTTGTTTCGAAAAAATTGAATTCCCTTTATTTTAAGGGATTAATCCTAAATGTAAAACTTGGTCATTTCCATTTTAGTTCAAATTACACCACTACTTTCTGCACCTTTTTTTGCACCTTTGTGAAATGGAACCGAAGATTTCGTTTAAACTTAAAGATAAAATTAATCCAACATTAATACTTATGCATGTCAATTGCGGTATTAAAGTCTTGGACACTTTAAAAAACAAAACGAAATATACACCTGTCATAGTGTCAACAGGTTGTAAGATTTCTCAAGAAAACTGGGATAACGAGAAAAAGTTACCACTTTCCTCCTTCACCAAAAAAGACAAGCGAATTCAAATTATTCTGAATCAGTACGAAAAGGCTGCTTTCGATGCCATAGAGGCGATTAAACTGGATTCCAACCTCAAGTTAACGGCTGAAACTGTCAAATTTGAAATAGTAAAAAGGGTTGGGAAGAAAGACAAAAAGGTATTGAAAAAACAAACCTCCTTCTCAGAGTATATTGACCACAAGCTTAAAACGACAAATTTCAATGTCAACACTCTCAAAGGCCATAAATCTTTCTTAAATCAGGTCAAGCGGTTCGAGGAGAAATATGGCAAAATCATCTTAGAAGACCTGACGAAAGAAACTATCGAGAAATTCTTTTATTCCTATTTGATGAATGAAGACATTTATACCAATAACTCTTTATCAAAGATACGAGGTCGGTTTAGCACCTTTCTTACAAAAGCTAAAAAGGATGGATTTGAAATAGGTTGTACCATGGAAGAATCTGGAATCACTTTTCAGAGATATACCCCAGATGATATTCGTTTAACACTTCAGGAATTAAAAGCACTGATTGACCTAAAACTGGATAATGAATACCACAAAAGAGTTCGTGACATCTTTATCATATTATGCTTCACAGGTCAAAGGGTCAGTGAGTACAAACTCATTAAAGAAGGAACCGTTTTAACCAAAACAATAGGAGGAATAGATACCAAATTCATCAAATTGATTCCTGAAGAACTTAATAACAAGAAGAAAATAGTCCATGTACCTTTAATGAAACCCGTACTTGACATTATTGGTGACAAGTATGTATTTCCAGAAATGGTTCCAGAACAAAAGATAAATGAGATAATCAAGGAAATTTGTGAAGAGGCAGGTATTGACGAACGAATCGAGGCAGTTGACATCATAAATGGCGGCAAGACAAAGAAAAGAAGCCAATTAAAGTATCAAATGGTCAAAAGTCACACTGCTCGAAGGTCCTTTATTTCGAATTTCCTTGAACTCGGAATTCCAGACGATTGCATATCAAGAATAACAGGTCACAGATTAAATTACAATGCATCTAAGGCTTTCAGTAGCTATGTGAAATTAGATGATGAAGTGAACGTAGCAAGGTTTTTTAAAGAGCTTGAATTTCTCAAGAAAATTGACGGAATTGAACTACCTATGCCGCTGATTTAGCATGCCCACCACGAAGGTAGGCATCTAAATCTTCTTTAATAAAAAGCGGTCTACCAGGAGCCGAATATCCAGCAATTGGAATTAAGCCGTCATCAACTCTTTGTTGAAAGCTGGTTCTACTTTTCAAACGTACATAAGCCATTGCTTCGGTAATAGTGAAGTAAGGTGACGTTTTAAACTTTTCAAGTGCTTCTACCCTTCCTGACAAACTCTTAATTTGCTCTTTAGAAGTCAACAATTCAGTTAGCATTTCATTAAAAGTGTCCTCTGGAATCTGAACCACAACAAGCTGTTTTCCTTTGTAATTTTCCATCTTAGAAATTCAATTAGTTAGATTAGGCCGAAGCCTAATATTTCACGCCTCACCACTCTCTCCAATCGGAAATGCATAACAAACTTTGTATTCATCAGAAACTGAAAAGGTGAATTTTTCAAAATCGGAAAATTCTTGAAGAGTAATTTCCTCTATTCCATCGGGAATGTCTTCTAAATCCTCCAATCCCTCTGAGTAGTCTATTCCTCTATCCGTCATTTCCTCTGAACTGAGAACCCTGTAATGTGTTTTCGAATTATCATGTTTAGTTAGACAAATACAGTCGCCTGGAGAGGGCTTTTCATTCAACCTTAAAATCACAAGCTTTTTTAAGCTCACATTGAAAAATTTCACATCTATCATCTTTCTTTATTTAATGGTTACAAATTTTAATGTTGGTCCAGTAGACCAAGTCTTCTGACCTTGCTAAATGAGGTCAATTAAATGCCATTTTTTTTGACATCTGTTATTTTTTAACTTTAAACTGCCTTTCGTTTTAGGCAACTGTGACATAGTAATTCGCTACAGAGTCGAAAATTGAAATTGTAGAGAAATAGTTAGGCGCTTTTACTTTAAAATCTTTGTTGCCGTTATAGGCAGCATCAAATTTTTTACTTCTGGAAGAATCTTCAGAACTTTTAAAATGATAATTGAACGTTACATCTTTCTTTGTCATAAATATTGAATTAATCTGTTCGATACTGGGCAATGCCCAGAAAGTCATTCAGAATAAAGCATACTTGCAACAATGCCGTTGTAATTCAATTTCACTTCGTCCAAAGGAAATATTGAAGCATTGAAAATAGACGCTCGTTTCAATACCTTTCTACTGCCAAAATATTTGACTACAATTTCTAAATGTTCTGAAGAGGTTTCTATTATTTCGACAATTTGAAAATATATTGAACGTTTTTGTTTAGGGTGGAGGGCAATAATGTCATCCACTTTGAATTGAATATTTGACTTCAAACCTCCAATGAACACTGGAATATTCTCTTTTATCATAAAAACGAGTTTTACATTTTGCATTTTCATAAACTTTTACTTTTGATTTCGATTCCCAAATTCAATTCCTTTGGCTTTTTATCAGTTTCATATTAAAATTTTTCGTACCATTTTACTGCAGCACCATATGCTTACAATCCACTTCTCATAAATCACAAAATCAAGGTTTCTTTTGTCATATTTCAACACGTTTTAAACTCTTATTTGTAAAATTTACGATTTACAAAAAGGCTGTTAACTCCCATTTTAAGTTTAATTTTTTCCACTTCAGCTGAGGTGAGCTTATCAGGGTTGTCAACCAAAAAATGGTGAACCGTTTTTTCAACATGGTGCGTTATCTTAATTCTCTTTTTCTTCATTGATTACTTTTTTAATTTTTCCAACAGTGTTTGGAGCAACACGTGCGAGGGTGGCAATTTTTCTTATTGACAAACTTGGGTTTGCCTTTAATAGCCGAACCACTTTCTTGTGCTTATCAAGAATCTCGTCTTTCGTCATTATTGTTCCTTTTAATCTCCCCTTGTATTTTTTAAGAATCTTAGCTTGAGCTATTCCTTCTTTTTGGCGTTCCAACAAGCTTTGGCGCTCAAGGGTCGAAAGCTCCGATAATATTGTTGTGATTAAGTTGAATACTGGGTTTGCCTTTCCATTAATCATGGACTCCAATCCTAAGTTTTCAATTTTCACGGTAACATTATTATCGAAGCTTAACTGCAATGTTGTCAACACGTCAATTGTATTCCTTCCTGCTCTGTCGATTGCATGGAAACTTAAATAGTCAATATTACCTGCCTCTATTTCTTTAATCAGTTTTGCTCCTTCAGGTCTTTTACTAAAGGGGACAGAGCCACTTATCACATCAATAAATAACTTTTCATCAATATGAGCCTTGGCAAGTTGCCTCAAGTTAGATTGATTGGCTGTACTTTGTCTTATATATCTTGCTTTCATATTAAAAAGTGTTCATTTTTAGGGTGGTTGTTTTTGCACAGGTCCCGAGCCTTATTTTATTTGTTGTTTCATTTTGCTTTCCGTTCACAAATAGCCTATAGCCTATTATTAATCATTCTAACAATTACCTTTTCAAAATTCACAACGTGCATTACAGTCCTATCATTTTTTTGTCATTCAGTATCGAGTACTTATAATTGGCTTACAACTCACTTTTCAAAAATCACAGAACCAGGTGGAGCTCCTGAAAATTTTCACCTATTTATATTGAAAGAGAGTTAATATGGTAGAGGTTAAAAGGATTGCTGACGGCAAAGAGTATATAGTTGGATACACATGTATGATGGCTCCATGTCACAGCAGAGAGCAGGGAAAAGTGTTTAAGATGTTCCAAGTCTACACTGGTAACAAGGATATTGCAGGCGACATTCATTTTTTTGAATGTATCAGGGATAAATGGATATGGATTAGGGATTACTCGTTTATTAATCTAAATGGAGACCCAAAACTTCTGGATACTTATGATAAAATTCCAAGTGATGAAGACATTCAATTCGAAACCTTTGAGCGTCTGATTTTCTATTCACTATGTCTAGTCCTGAAATAGCGATACACAAATTTTATCGTTATGGAAAAAGGAAAA